>JBELAB010000110.1:0-8150 GCA_049509275.1 Syntrophobacteraceae bacterium
GATATGTCGTGTGCCTACGCGTTTTGAACTTTTTGAAAGCTTAGGGGGCTGCAAACCCGCATGGAATCTAGGGGGTACTAGTAAAATTAGTGCGATATGTGCCTATTCGGCAAAAACCCGAGTCCAGCGGCGCTCGAAAAATCACCACCAGGATTTCCATTTGGCCTAGGAACCGGTGTGACAGCCACAAGGCCGGAGCGATTGGATCGCGCTCCTGGTCTGCCGGGTTCTAATTGGAGGGTTGGTTATGATGCGGTTACAGTATATGGCAGAGGTAGATGAGGATTTATGCACCGGATGCAGGCTGTGCGAGTTCATCTGTCCGGCGGCCGCCATCAGGGTGGTGGAAGACACCGCCGCGGTCGACGGTGATCGCTGTATTGATTGTCAACGCTGCATCGATCTATGCAAAACCGAAAAAGCCATCAGCCGAATCCCCCGTTCTGAAGAGGTCCTCCGATACGTGGACCTGGCCGATCTGGATCAGGTTCGGATAAAGGAATTGTGCGGCAAAGCGGGCCTGCTTCCGCATATGGCGATCTGCGGATGTACCCGTACGACGGCGCAGGAGACGGTTGCAGCGGTCCTGAAAGGTGCGCGGACGCCTGAGGAGCTTTGCGCCATGACCGGTCTTCGCGCCGGCTGCGGCCTCTACTGTATGACAAGGATATTCCAGGTGCTGCAGGCATGCGGAATTGAAGTGGAGAACCCTCCGGACAGGAGGTGGATCAAACTCACTCTGGGCCTTGCGGATGTTCCCGAGGAGAAGGTGCTTAAAATCGACCAGGCGTATCCCACCTGTTGTGTGGGTGAGGACTGGAGAAGGCTGACACAGCGACGCAGCTAATAAGGAGGACACTAATGTTTAATCCGCCAGTACAGCCCCCTGAGCCGATGGAATCGTTTTACGGTCCCAAACCAAAGGAACGGGCCATAAATATACTCGATGATATCGTTTCGGTGGAAGTCAGCGATCTTTTCCCCGACATAAACGAGCGAATTTACAAGTATGGCGGAGACCTCTCCGCCGTAACGAAATCCACCGGTGAAACCCTGTCCCGGATCGATATGTCGATGATAAAGCCCGGGGACACCGTCAAGATACTTAGTTCCGAACATGGCTACAGCATAATGGGAGGCGATGTCTATGCCACCATGCTCGAAGCCGTCAAGGACAACGTCAAGGCCGCGACCGGCTGTAAGGATGTCCGCCTGATGGTGGGCGCCTATAAAGGCTTCCGGGAATCTGATGAATTCATCAGGCGCTACGAGCTTGACAAGCGGTTCGAAGGCAAGGCTTACGGATTTGGTCCTTATGACCCGGATGTAGCCATCGATACCGAGATCGGAACGATCTACGCGGTCAAAAAAATATTCGACGGTGACTGGTTTATTCACTGTTATTACGACGATCCAAGGGAAATTTATTACCACCGTCAAATCCAGAGGGCATTCAAGCCGTTCGGCATGTCCTATGTTCGGTTTGAAACCCGGTCGTGCTATCATATGAATTTTGCCAACCGTTCCTGCAATTACCTGCCAATTGCGGTCTTTTACTCGCCATACATTCAACAGAAATATGCTTTTTCGTGCGTCTTGAGGCATTCTCCTGTTGGAATATTGAAGGTGGACGCGGACAGGGACCTTGCGGCCCTTGATAGGAGAATAGCCATCAGCCACCTAAGAAAGTACGGCAAGATGATGCGCCTTTTTCACGAGATCGACGAAGCCATTGCCGTGGCCGACGGTGGGAGATGGGGGTTCTATCTGCATGCCGGCGGGACCATCTTTGGAGTCTTTATGCATGCCCATGACGATCTTTTCGACATAACCAACGCCAAGGTTTTGGGCGGCTTTAAGAAAAATGCTAAAGGAGAGGTTGTTCCCATGACGATCAATCCGGCCTGCAAAGTCATCGTGCTGCATCAGGCATGGCCGGGCATCAATTACCTCGGACTGGAAGAGACCCCGATGGTGATTGCCGGTGAAGATCATGCAGCCATGTGGCAGGCCGATCATTGCAACCCTTATATCTCCGACACGGCCAGAGTTGCGCCGGATTTGCCCAAGGCAATGGAAATAGCTCAGGACTTCTACCGGACCGACAAAGTGATCATCTTCGATGGCAGTTTCGGTCACATTAACTGCAGCCGGTCTCTGGCCGAATTCCTGGTGAAAAAAGCGCCCGAAGTAAATACGGAAGTGGAAGAAAGGCTCTTGCCTATGTGGTTGAAGCAGCGGGGTATCGACCCGCACGAACTGGACAGCCATTCCTGACCCGTGGCGCAGCACTCCTGCGGCTTGTCACCTGTAGAGGTTCTTGTTGGAGATTCAGCGAGCACCAATTGGTTTGCGAGACACATACCGGTGCTGCTTGCGTGTCAGTGAATCAAGCGGCGCCGGCAGGTCCTGAGGTTTGCCTGATGCCCTATCTCGCAGGGCAGGTTTGCGCCAACGCACTATCGCGGCCTCGGCAAATGCTGGAAAAGCTCGCACGGGTTATATGGATTTATCGGCCATGACGAAATTTGATTTGCTGAGAAAAACTGAAATCAGAATTGAAAATATCGGCTTGAAGAAAGCCAACCTGACCGATATAGCCGAACAAGTCGCAGGGATACTCGGGTTGAGCAAGGGCGAGGTGCTAGTGGTTGATTATCTCAACGGAGCAATGATCCTGGACGTACTAAACACCTGCGTAAACGCCTATAACATAGTCGGGAAAAAAGAGCGGCTGCTGAAAGCGCTGAGCGTGCTCCCGGGAGTATTCATCTCGGATGATACTTCCATTCACTCAGACGGTATGCTTGGCTGGATTGCGATGGACGAGAAAGCGGCTACCGAGGTGCTGAGAAAATCAGAGCAAATGGCCGGCGAGATTCTAAGAAATATCTCAAAAAGGGTCATAGTATTTTCCACCGGGGCTGAAGTAGCGAAAAATCTAATAGAAGACACCAATATGCCGGCCATCGAGGAGTGTCTGACGGCGGAAGGTTACAAGGTCAGCCGGGGTCAGATCTTGCAGGACGACCTGGTGCTTATCTCGGCAAAACTGATGGAGGCTGCCGATCGGGGATATGGTTTGATAATCACCACCGGAGGGGTCGGCGCGGAGGACAAGGACTTTACCGTTGAGGCTGTAAAAACCCTGGACCCCGACGCCGCAACCCCATTCATATGCCACTTTGAGATCGGGACCGGCAGGCACATCAAGGATGGAATTAGAATCGCAGTGGGTAGGTATGGCGACACTCTGATCATCGCACTGCCGGGGCCAAACGATGAGGTCAGAGCGAGTCTCGGCCTGCTCGTCGAAGGACTTAAGGCAAAACAGGGCAAACATGTTCTTGCTGAGAATTTAGCGAATAATTTAAGAGATATTTTGAGAGCAAAGATGTCCCACTTTCACGGACATTCGTTCCGGCAGGAATGATCTTGACAATCAGTGTTTTTAAGGGAAATCATCGTAGATTCATCCGGGGCGGGTTTGCACGATTACCACTAACCGCGCAGAGAGAATGAATGCGCTCAACCTCACAACCCTGAAAAGATGTCCGGGATAGTGCAGGAACTGCAAGGCGACTGCACCATACGTGTATTGGTGATAACGGGCGCCGGGGATAAAGCCTTTTGCGCGGGAGCGGACATCGAGGCTGCCGCGCCTGATCGGTAAGGGGCGGGCCAAGGAATTGATCCTCACCGGCCGCCGCATCGGGGCACCCGAGGCACTCCATTTCGGTGTGCTGAATCGCGTCGTTCCCAGTGACAAACTGAGGTCTGCTGCAGTGGAACCGGCCTGTCAGTTGCTGGAGAAAGGACCCAACCAATAATAACTTAACTGAGGGGTGGCTATGGCTGAGTTTCCGTTGGAAAACAAGAGCAGGGTTGTCTCCAATGCAGTCAGAAGGGATTGGAAGGCTTACTACAACGACCGTAGTATGACCGCAGCCGAGGCGGTCAAGGTGATCAAGTCGGGAAACAGGGTCACTATCGGCACGGGGGCCGGAGAGCCTCCCTGTTTAATTGATGCAATGGTGGCACGTGCGGATGAACTGGAAGGAGTCGAACTCGTCAATCTGCTCTGCTTTTATGGGGCTAAGTATTGTCGACCGGAGCTCGCGAAATCGTTCAGGTACAACTCTTTATTCCTGGGTGCTCCAGGCAGGCTGGAGGCCAAAGCGGGAAGGGTGGACTACACGTGCTCCTTCTTTCATGAAATGCCGCTCCTGTTCAAAAATGACCTCATGCCGACCGATGTCGCGCTGATTACCGTAACCCCGCCCGACAAACTCGGGTATGTCTGCATGGGTTTATGCATCGACACGACGAAGGCTGAGGCGCTCTACGCGAAAAAAGTGATTGCCAGCGTAAACTCGAACATGCCCAGAATTGCCGGCGACACCTATCTGCACGTTACGGATATTGACTACTTTGTACAAACCGACGAACCACTCCTGGCTCTAAAGCTTCCCCAAATCGGCCCGGTCGAATCGGCAATCGGGATGAACGTGGCAAGCCTCATTAAGGACGGCGACTGCCTCCAGCCGGGGATTGGAGGAATGCCCGATGCAGCGATGGAGTTCTGCGCAGAAAAAAACGATCTGGGCATTCATGCGGAAATGATTACCGACGCGACTATGAAGCTGGTGAACACCGGGGCCGTAACCGGGAACAGGAAGACCTTCAAACCCAGAAAACTCGTATCGTCCTGCGCTATGGGAACTGAACCGTTCTATAAATGGCTGAACGATAATACGTTCCTGGAATTCTATCCCATAGATTTCACCAATGATCCTTATAATATTGCGCAAAACGATAACGTGGTCTCCATCAATGCCGCAATAGCTGTAGACCTTCAAGGTCAGGTGGCTGCGGATACCTTGGGAGCAAGGCAGTTCAGCGGGGTGGGCGGGCAGGTTGATTTCGTGCGAGGGGCAAACCGCTCGAAGGGCGGCAGAAGTATAATCGCCATGAAATCAACAGCGGTAAACGGGACGGTTTCCCGCGTCGTACCGTCTCTGGACCCTGGCCAGGCCGTGACCACCTCACGGTTTGATGTGTCATACATTGTGACGGAATACGGTATAGCATTTCTCAGAGGCAAAAACATTCGCCAGCGCGCCGAGGCGCTCATTGCCGTTGCTGCCCCACAATTCAGGGACCAACTGCGGGAAGAATTCCGAGCACTTTACGGTTATGTCTGAAGTCGAAGTTCCTGAGTACTCTGAAGCCGTATTCGCCAGGCAAGCGAGCCTGCTGAGGTGGTCTGGCATTATCTCTTCCATCGGAGGTTTTTGACCATGATAGTTCGTGACAATCTTTACATAAACGGGCAATGGGTGCCGTCCTCCGGGACCGGCATGATCGATGTGATTTGCAGTTCGACCGAGGAAGTCATGGCACGGGTTCCCGAGGGCACGGCAGAGGATGTGGATGTGGCCGTGCGTGCCGCGCGTGCTGCCGGAGAAATTTGGCAAGAGTACCCCGTTTCCGAACGTGTTACCTTCCTGCGGAAAATCCAGGCAGGGTTGAAGGAGCGTGCTGAGGAGATAGGCCAGATAATCGCCCGGGAAGTGGGTATGCAGGTAAAGCTCTCCACGATGATCCAGGCAGGCTTGCCAATTACTGTCTTCGGAACATTTGCCGACGTGTTGCTGGAGTTTCCGTTTGAGGAGCGAATCGGCAATTCTCTCGTATTGCGCGAGCCAGTGGGGGTTGTCGCCGCGATCACCCCGTGGAACTACCCGTTGCACCAGATCGCTTGCAAGGTTGCGCCGGCCCTGGCCGCTGGTTGTACCGTAGTGCTCAAGCCTTCCAAAGTGACACCGGTCAACGCCTTTATCATGGCTGAGATCATCGATGCTGCCGGCGTGCCTGGCGGGGTGTTCAATCTTGTTACCGGCAATGGTTCAGTGGTGGGCGAAGCGCTCGCCAGCCATCCCGGGGTGGATTTGGTTTCCTTTACCGGCTCCACTCGCACCGGAAAGCGTATCTCTGAGCTGGCGGCACAGACCGTCAAACGCGTCACGTTGGAGCTGGGCGGCAAGAGCGCCTCCATAATTTTGGAGGATGCGGATCTGGCCACGGCGGTCAAAGGGACCATGACTGCCTGCCTCTTAAACTCGGGCCAAACCTGCGCTGCTCACACCCGCATGCTCGTACCCGAGTCGAAGTATGCAGAGGCAGCACAACTTGCCGTCGAGCAGGCCGCCAAGTTCACCGTGGGTGATCCGTTTAACGAGAAGGTCAAACTGGGTCCCCTCGTTTCCAAAAGCCAACGTGACCGGGTACGCAACTACATCCGCAAGGGAATCGAGGAGGGGGCCGAACTGCTTTGCGGCGGTCCGGAAGCCCCGGCCGACCTGCCTATAGGCTGGTATGTCAAGCCCACAGTATTGGGCCGTGTAGATCCGCGGGCCACCGTCGCACAAGAGGAGATCTTCGGGCCGGTTCTGTCGATCATCACCTATAAAGACGAGGAAGACGCGATCCGAATCGCAAACGACTCCCTTTATGGCCTGGCCGGCGGTGTTTGGTCGACGGACGAGAAACGAGCCATCCGGGTGGCGCGACGTATACGCACAGGTCAGGTCGATATCAACGGGGGCCCGTTTAATGTGCGTGCCCCCTTTGGCGGGTACAAACAATCCGGCAACGGCAGGGAAAATGGCCGCATCGGGCTGGAAGAGTATCTCGAGTACAAATCGTTGCAGCTCAAACCGGAGGCAAAGCGTTAGGCCTATGCACTTAGAATCTATTAAGGGAGGAATTTGCGATCCGAGGGGGGCATCAGGCGATCCTCCGGGAAACGGGTGGAGGAGTATGGTCTCCACAGGAGCTTGACGTCTCCATTGCCGACCAGGTCTTGTGAGTTGCCGTGCGTGATCGATTCCCACTGAATAAACCCGGCGGTCACACGGCGTCACACGTACACGTCCCAGCGAAGGAGGGCTAAATACGATGGAGAAAAGGATCCATTACGGATGGGTTGTGATATTCACCGGGCTTCTGGTCACCATCGGAGCACACGGGTTTGGGAGAATGTCCTACACGCTCATTCTCCCCGCGATGAAAGACGGGCTGCATTTCAACTATACTGAGCTCGGGCTGTTGGGTACGGGTAATTTTGTGGGTTATCTGATCATGGCCATTGTGGGGGGCTTTCTCGCTGCGCGTATCGGAACTCGTATCGTAATTGCTCTGGCACTGGTGCTCATGGGTATCACCCTGGTGCTAACCGGTTTGGCCGAGTCATTTTCCTTCGCTTTTTCCATGAGATTGCTCACCGGCCTGGGCAATGGCGCAGCGTACGTTCCTGCCATGGCTCTCGGTTCCGCCTGGTTCGCGGCGGAGCGCAGGGGCTTCGCTACCGGTATCATCTCAGCCGGCATAGGTGGCGGCACGATGATCGCCGGTCTGATAGTTCCTGTTATTCTAAAAGCATATGGGGTCGAGGGATGGCGGTTTGCCTGGTACTTTTTGGGCGGTGCAGTGCTGGTCATCGCCGGAATCGCGGCACTGTTAATACGGAGCAGGCCGGCAGACATGGGCTTGCACCAGGTAGGCGCAGCCCCCAGTTCTGTGCCCGGGACCACTTCCAGCGGGTCGGTTGGTGCTCTGGAATGGGGCAAGGTCTACACCATGGGCATGATTTGGTACTTGGGCCTCGTGTACTTCATGTACGGCCTTTCCTACATCATGTATATGACCTTTTTCGCGGCCTACCTGGTTAAAGAAGCGGGCCTGGCGCAAGCGGAAGTCGGCCGCATGTGGGCTATGGTGGGAGGCTTGAGCATTTTCTGCGGCATGATCTGGGGAGGTCTGTCGGACAAGCTGGGAAGAGCAAAAGGAGTGTCTCTTGCCTACCTCGTGCTCGGAATCTCCTACGCAATCTTGGCGCTCACGCATGCTCGGACAGGGTACTACGTTTCATCTGTCGTCTTCGGGATTACAGCCTGGAGTGTTCCGGTAATTATGGCAGTCGCGGCAGGTGATTACGTGGGCCCACGGCTCGCGCCAGCGGGTCTCGGGTTCATCACCCTTTTCTTTGGTATCGGTCAGGCCTTTGGGCCCAGCCTGGCCGGATATCTGGCTGACTTGACGCACTCGTTCACGAGCCCGTTCCTCCTGGCTTGTGGCATTTCCTTTGC
>JBELAB010000111.1:0-8091 GCA_049509275.1 Syntrophobacteraceae bacterium
ATTTCAATCGGGGTCGCCAAGTTCATCGCGAAGTCCGGGATAGTCGAGCAGGACATTCAAGACATGATACAACGGGCCGACTCCTCCCTTTACACCGCCAAGAAAGGCCTCGGCAACAACGGGGTTTTTGTCGATGAATCTTCGCGCTGACCGATAGCGTGTTCACGCTGTTGGTTGGACATCCTGAGCGGGGTTTACGCCTGCCGGCGGCCGACAGGTCCCAATGGTGGAAACTGAGTTTAAAATTGACCTGCTTAAAATTAATCTTGACACCCTGGAGTGGGTACTTTATATAGGGCTGGACCGCGGAGCATAAAGGAGTGCCGCGGTAACCGACGAAAATTGCTGGACTTAGTTGGCGCCACCCCAAAATCTGTCTTGATTGGATTGCAGTGCAGATTGATACGGTGGCACTTTTTTGGATTAACTCTTTTGTGAGACCACTTTATGATGTGGCATTAAGTCCGCCCTAAGCTCTGGCAGAGTCGAGCCCATCATCAGATGGCTGGAAACGTTAATGCCCATTAGCGTTTTTAGAAGTGCTCAATGGTAGTATCTCCGGTAGCGGGCGGCAAATAGAATTCTAATATTTGCACAGGGGACTATAGGTTCTCACGACGGGAGGTGACTGCCATGGGCAAACCTGAATTCGGTTTTGGGGTCCATTTGATCTTGGATGGCTACGGCTGCGACCGCGCGGCTCTGCAAGACATCAATCTGATCTATAATTTTCTCGATAATTACCCTTCTCAAATGGATATGACCAAAATCATGCCGCCTTATGTTTTTCGGTATTCGGGAGCGGTTCCGGAAGACTGGGGAGTATCCGGTTTTGTGCTGATTGCGGAAAGCCACATCAGCATTCATACATTTCCGGACAAACAGTATATGAGCATTGACATGTTTTCGTGCAAGCCTTTTGATACAGACGTGGCGGTCGAGACCATAAAGAGTTATTTTAAAATTCAGAAACATGAAATCAAAGTTCTGGACAGGGGTCAGGAATTTCCGAACACCATACGTGAATCCGCCCAGGTGGTCCGGATGGATCGGATGCTGAAACAGCGTTCGAGGTAAGAGATATTCCACGAGCCATACAAAACGGAGGGGTTACAGGTTCTGCCTGTAACCCCCTGTTTTCATTCCGGGGCTGAATTTTTATCGTCGTAATGTGTGGTGCGCTGATCCCGGTATAGGAGCAGCAGGTCGGCATAGGCATCGATTCGGCGGTCTCTTAGGAAGGGCCAGTTGCGCCGGACCACTTCTGTCCTCGCCATGTCGATTTGCGCCGTAAGCACTTCATCGGCCTCATGGCCTGCCGTTGCCATAAATTCGCCCTGGGGTCCAATGATGAAACTGTTTCCCCAGAAGACCTGGCCGTGGCCGGCGCTTCCGGAAGCGGGTTCGAATCCGGCCCGATTTGCGCAGATTACCGGAAGCCCGTTGGCGATTGCGTTGGACCTCAGAATAGTAATCCACGCATCCAGCATCAGCTTTCGCTCATCTTCGGACTCGCCCGGCCCCCAGCCGATAGCCGTGGGATACAGGAGCAGTTCGGCCCCTGAAAGAGCCATCAGCCGCGCAGCTTCCGGATACCACTGGTCCCAGCAGACCAATACTCCCAGCCTGCCCACTGATGAAGCAATGGGGTGGAAACCCAGGTCACCCGGAGTGAAATAGTACTTCTCATAGTAGCCCGGATCGTCGGGGATGTGCATCTTGCGGTACTTGCCCGCTATTGAACCGTCCTTTTCGAGGACCAGGGCCGTATTGTGATACAGACCAGCGGCACGCCGCTCGAAGACCGAGGCTACGATCACCACGCTCAACTCCCTTGCCAGGGCGCCGAAGGCCTCAGTGGCAGGGCCCGGAATCGGCTCAGCCAGGTCAAAGTAAGCAGGGTCCTCGGTCTGGCAAAAATAAGGCCCGAGGTGCAACTCCTGGAGCACGATCAGTTCGGCCCCTTTCGATACGGCTTTTCGAATGCCGGCCGCGCTCTTTTCGATATTGGCGTTTCGGTCTGCCGTGCAACTCTGCTGGACGAGCCCCACAGTAAGTTTTTTCATCCCAGGACTCCTTTGGGTATCTGCATGGTGATGCAATGCAGCGAACCGTGGCCGGTCAAAAGGGGAAGGCAATAAACGCCTGTTACCTTGCGCGCGGGAAAAGCTCGCCCGATGACCTCGATGGCCGGGCGGTCCTTTGGGGTCCCATACATCGGCACAAGCACCGCGCCATTGATGATTAGGAAGTTCGCATAAGTTGCCGGCATCCTCTGACCCTGTTCATCGTTGGCAGCCTCAGGCCAGGGGAGCGCAAACAGCCGATAGGGCCGCCCCTCCGGCGTCCTCAAAGACCTCAGTTCCTCGGCCATTGTTTCCATCGGCCCGTAATGTTCGTCCGCAGGATCGTCACATGCCGTATAGACGATGGTGTCATCCGGGCAGAACCTCGCCAGGGTGTCCACATGCGAATCGGTATCATCCCCGGGTATATGCCCGTTCTCGATCCACATGATCCGTTGGGCGCCCAGCACTTTGCACAAAAAGGCCTCAATGCCGCTGCGGGAGAGGTGCGGATTACGGTTGGGGCTGAGCAGGCAATCGGTGGTTGTAAGAATCGTTCCCCGCCCGTCGCTCTCGATGCTCCCGCCCTCGAGAATGAATCCCGTAGTCTCCAGCGGCGTTTTGCCGAAGATGCCGCACTTGGCGAGCTTCCGGGTTATCTGATTGTCCAGGTCGGAAGGGAACTTGAGTCCCCAGCCGTTGAAGCCGAAATCCAGCATGACCGGCCTCTCGCCTTCAAAGACAGTGACGGGACCAAAATCCCTTGTCCAGGTATCATTGGTCTCGACCCGGGAGAACCGGACCCGGTCCAGGGCCAACCCCGCATAGGCCATGGATTGCCTGGCTTCCTCGATATCAGGCGCTACCATCAGCAGCCGCTCGAAACGGGTGATCTCCCTTGCGATATCGATTGTCACACGCTGCACGGCATGCAGATTGACCCAATCGGTCCCTTCGTGGGGCCATGCCATGAGCACGCCGTCCTGTTCTTCCCACTCTGCGGGAAGCCTGCGTACCGTCTCGATCACCGAAACACCTCTGTCCGTCAGGTTGTCGAGTGCACTGCGGGTAATTGATTCGAGGGAAAATGCGAGTGCACACGGCAGACAACATTCAAAATGATAATGAGACCATAATCGCCGGTTATTATCAAGCACAGCGCTGCTTCAGTCCGAAATTTTCATGGACAAGCAATGGCCTGCTTGTTAGACTAATATCTTAAGTGTAGAATCTGGCCCGTAAACAAGTATCGATTTGTCTTTGAAGCTAATTACCTGAAAGAGAGTGATTTAAAATTGGAAGAACCGTCAGCCAGGGGAATCCAGGATTGGCTCCGAATGTGCTTTCGGCGGCTTGCTGGTGTCCAAAACGACGACGACGTAGAAAAAGAGATACAGCAGATAATTGACGAAGGGGAACAGCGGGGACTGATCTCCGAGGACGAAGGGGAAATGATCCAGGGGATCTTTTCCTTTCGTGACACGATAGCCAGGGAGATTATGGTCCCGCGTACCGATACGGTTTACGCGGAGGCTCAAACCAAACTCTCGGAAATAATTCAGACCATAATAGAGAGCGGCCACTCCAGGATTCCGATTTACCAGGATAATATCGACAACATCATCGGGACGCTGCACGCCAAGGACCTGCTTCCATCCTGGGGCGCCTCCGATATGGCGATCCGCGACATAATGCGTCTTCCGTATTTCATTCCCGAGACCAAAAAAATCAGCGAAGTTCTCAAAGATTTGAGGGACAATAAGTCTCATATGGCCATTGTTATTGACGAATATGGCGGGACTGCCGGCATTCTCACGCTGGAGGACATAATCGAGGAGATTATCGGCGAGATAATGGATGAATACGATGCCGAACAGAAACTTATTATCGAGCATGAAGATGGCTCCATTAGCGTGAATGCGCGCCTTGACGTCGAAAAACTCGAGGATTTTCTCCAGGTCGACCTGCCCGAAGGTGACTTCGAATCTGTTGGCGGCTTTATTATAAGCCTTATCGGAAAAGTGCCCGAGGTGAACGAAAAAGTTATTTATGACGGTCTTGAGATCGTGATTGAAGCCGGATCGAGCAGGAAGATAGATCGGGTGCGTATCCGCAAAATTGGCCCCGGAGAAGTCCCTGAGGGGCCTTCCGAGTAAGGGCCTGGCAAGCAGCAGGCGTGCCATCCGGAAACACGGAACGATCCTGCCTGGTTCGATGCCTCACACTTGAATGCTATGAATGCGATATTGCTCTCGGCCCTGAGCGGGCTGTTGCTTTCGGCGGGGTTTCCCAAACCCGCGATGTTCTATTTAGCCTGGGTGTCTCTCGTGCCGCTGCTTTATGCGGTTCATGGGAAAACGGGAAAGCAGGCGTTTGCGCTCGGCTACATTTGCGGGTTGGTGCATTCTTCGACATGCCTTTTTTGGATATATCACGCCGTTTATCACTATGGGGGTTTTTCGACGGCGGTTTCCTTGCTGGTCCTTCTGCTGCTTTGCTGCATAATGGCTGTATATCCCGCTCTGTTCGCTCTTCTGGCGCAAAAATGTGAATTCAGGCCCCTGCTTTATGTCTTTGTGCTGCCGTGCGCATGGGTTGCGCTCGAATGGGCCCGGGCGTTTGCAATTTCAGGGTTCCCGTGGGCAAACCTCGGATATACCCAGACGCCGCTAAACCCGCTCATCCAGGTCGCCGATATTACCGGGGTCTATGGGCTGAGCTGGCTTGTAGTGTTTGGCAATACGGTCATTTCCGGTTTTATCCGCAACTTTTACCGCAGATCGGGCGTCGCTGTCCTGTCCGCCTGCATCGTTTGCGCTCTGCTCTACGGCTTCTGGCGTTGCGAACAGATCGGGGGCTTGCAAAACCGGACTGTTGCGCTAAATGTGGGGATTATCCAGGGAAATATCGCCCAGAATGAAAAATGGGACCCTGCATTCGAGGCGGAAACGATCGACACGTACGCCCGTCTCAGCTTGGAGTGCGTCAAAAAGGAGCCGCTTCCCGACATCCTCGTGTGGCCTGAATCCGCGATGCCTTTTTTCTACGGCCTGGATGAGGAGCTGAGTCCCCGGGTTGACAGTATTGTAAGGCAGGCCGGAAAACCGCTGCTTTTCGGGAGCATCGGCGCGGTCCCGCTGGGAGGTAAGGCGCGTTTGCTCAACAGGGCTTATCTTCTCGATAAGGACGCAGTGATGGTTGGGGCTTATGCCAAGCAGCACCTGGTTCCATTCGGAGAATATGTGCCCTGGTCGAACATACTGTTTTTTGTCCGGCATATCGCGGCAGGCTCTGTAGATTTTATTCCGGGAACTCATCCCGGGCCGCTTCTTTTTGAAGGCCCCCCTTTGGGCGTCCTGATTTGCTACGAGGTGGTTTTCCCGCAGATTGCCCGTGAAACCGTCAGGAGGGGCGCCCAGGTGCTGATAAACATCACCAATGATGCCTGGTATGGTGATACGGGGGGGCCCTATCAGCACCTGGAAATCGCACGCTGGCGCGCAATCGAGTTTCGAGTTCCGCTGGTGCGGGCCGCAAACACCGGAATCAGCGCAACGTTCGATGCTGCCGGGCGGCAATGCGCAAGATTGGCGCTGAACACGCGCGGTTTTTTGACGTGCGCCGTTCACCCGATGTCTTATCTTTCTTTTTATGCTAAGTATGGTGATCTGTTCGCCTGGTTTTGCGTTTTTGCAACATTTGGCGCAATAATATTCGAAATTGTCCGTATAAGAATTAACAGGAGGATGTCCCGATGAACCTGGATATTTCAGAGCTTAGAAATTTACTCAAAGACCTGTCTCAAAAATTTCAAACCCTGGGAGGATATCTTTGACATCGCGGGCAAGGAGGCACGTTCGGCCGAACTCGAAAAGCTGATGAACAAACAGGACTTCTGGGAAAACCCGGAGGCCGGTCGCGATGTCTTAAAAGAGCGCTCCGGACTCAATGAAATTATCAAGACCTGGCGCAATCTTGCCGGCGAGATGGAGGATAACGAACTGCTCTTCGATATGGCGGTCGAAGAGCAGGACGAGGTTAATCTGAAGGAAGTTCAACGCACGCTGAGCGAGCTTCAGAAAAAATACAGGGACCTCGAACTGTGGCAGACGCTGAGCGATGAAAACGATGACAAGAATGCAATCGTCAGCATTAACGCAGGGGCGGGCGGGACTGAAGCACAGGACTGGGCCGAGATGCTCCTCAGGATGTACCTGCGCTGGTGTGAGAAAAAGAACTTCAAGGTCGAAATGATTGACCTCCTGGAGGGGGAAGAAGCCGGAATAAAAAACGCTACGTTTACCGTGTCCGGTCCTTACGCTCATGGGATGTTGAAGGCTGAATCAGGCGTGCACAGGCTGGTAAGGATCTCTCCTTTCGACGCAAGCGGCCGCAGGCATACATCATTTGCGGCCGTGCTGGTCTTTCCCGAGATCGACGACGAAATAGAAGTCGAAATAAAGCAGTCCGACCTGCGTGTTGACACCTACCGGGCCAGCGGGGCCGGCGGCCAACACGTAAATAAAACGAGCTCGGCAGTCCGGCTGACACACCTGCCTACCGGTATTGTTGTGGCGTGCCAGAATGAAAAGTCGCAGCACCGAAACCGCGATATAGCCATGAAAATCCTCAAGGCAAGACTCTACGAACGCGAAAGGCGCGCGCAGCAGGCCAAAATCCAGGAAACCCATGACAACCTCGATGAAATCGCATGGGGCAGCCAGATCAGGTCCTATGTCATGCAGCCGTACAGGCTTGTGAAGGACCACCGCACCAACGTCGAAAAAGGGAACGTGGACAGCGTTCTCGGAGGCGAACTCGATGACTTCATAGAGGCGTATCTTCTGAGCACGATGACCGCCAAAGAAAACACCGCAAGCACTGCTTAGGGATGCGTCCCAAAGGAAGGCAATGTATTTCTGCTCCTTCGGCGTCTTGAAGGAGAGTGGCAGGTACTTGCCCAGTTCGCCGGCTTCTTCCACGGCTCATGCCTCCGCGGGGGTCGGTTCGTCCTCGGCCCAGACGCGGGCGAGTGTGGTCTGAATCTTTTTCTCAAATCGGGCGATTGGACGTAGCGGGCAAACCCATCGGCGAAGAACTTGCGCTTGCCGCCGAACTCCTCGCTCTCGGCGTCCATGTCGTCCATAAACTTGTAGATCAGGGCGATGGTGATCTGCTCCACCTGGCTCTTGGGGTCGGGCACTTTGCCGACGAGGATGTCGCGGGCGGTGTCGATGCGCCGTTTGGTGTCTGTATCGAGCATGGGGTTCCTTAATCGGTAGTGGACGGGGTGGACTTGGCAGACCGAGTGGGCGAAGAGCGCAATGAGCGTTTTCCCGAGCGCACGCGGTAGAGGCGTTCGGTAAAGCCACCCTCGGTTTCAAAGGCTGCCGCCTGAGCAGCGAGACGGCGGTCGAGCAGGCTGCACGCAACCGCCAACAACACCAGCGCTGCATTGGCTGCGAGTTCGGTGTAAGCAGGAGTGGACGGCTCCTTCTGTCCACATTGTCCACTTTGTCCACACAGTCCAGGATCGTGCTCTTCCCGCACCCAGCCGGCCACTTCATCGGCGGTTGCGCATCGGCGGTCGATCAGGCTTTGCCTGCGGGGATTGTCACGATCCCAAAGCGGTAGTCCGCGCTGGCGAAGGAAATCCTCGTAGTCAAGCCGCAATTCTTCCAGACTGGCCGGCGCTACGTTGGTGAGCTTAAGCTCAGTCTTCTTCGAGGTCCCCGAAGCCTGGCTTCCTTCGGCGATATTCTGCACCCCCGACCGCGCGGCCTGTACCATTTGGTCATGGGTACGGCTGCGCTTTTCGATGTAACGATCACAAAACCGCACCGTGATGTCGAAAACCAGTTGCGCCACCTGAAAGCTCTTGAGTTTTCGATAGCCGCCATGCTTCGGGATTAACGGTTCGTTGGCGCTCATATCATTCGTTCTCTTATGCGGCAAACTGGTTCAAGGAGACGTAGTCCTTGACGTATTCGGGAACAAGTGCGCGGTACTTCCGGCCCGTTCGCAG
>JBELAB010000112.1:0-8540 GCA_049509275.1 Syntrophobacteraceae bacterium
AATTGGAAAGAATGAACGATGGTTCTGAAGATGCGGATTGAGCGGGGATTTTTGGGGATCGTCATTTTCCTTTTGATTTCCGGGTCTTTTGCATTCTCGTTGGCTGCCGGGGAAAAATCGACGTGCGTTGAGTCTATTCGGCGTGATGTCGAGCAGGATGCCCTCGCGAACGCAATTGACGCCTTCAACGCCCGCGAATACAAGAGGGCGAAAATCGGATTCGAGATACTGAGCGAAAGCACGCAGGATCCTGAAATTGCCCGCGAGGCCCTCTTTGGGCTTTCATCAGTCAAGCTCATCCTCGCCAATACCTCCGACGAATACGAGGACGCGATATCCAGTTGGGAGAAATGGACCTCGCAGGTTAATTCCCGGCAAGGGTGCGAGGACCCGAGAATGATAACCCCCTTCCTGCTGCGGCTCCAAACCTCAATTAAGGGCGCTGCCGGAATAGAAGGCCGCAGGGCCGCTAAAGAGATAGATTTCAGGGTGGTTCTCGAGACAAAGGAGAAGGAGATGCAGGCTCTCAGGTCCAGGTTGGAGCTGCGCGAGCGTGAAATCCGGCGGCTGCGCCACCAGCTTGAATCTCTCGAGGAAATACATCGCAAATATCAGGAGAAGAAGCAGGAAGCCACCCAGTGATCTGCTGTATCCGTGGCTGTTCTGGAAGCCAGGCTTTCCTCGATCGACTACCGGGTCCTGACCGCCTCAGGGGCCGAGGAAGCCCTCGAGGTGCTCAAAAACTGGCCCGTAGACCTGATGATCACTGACGTAAAGATGCCGGGTATGGGAGGCATGGACCTTTTTTCCGCCGCCCATGAGATCCGTCCGGGGCTTCCCGTCATGTTTCTGACAGCCTATGGGACAATCCCGGATGCGGTACGGGCCCTTAAAGCGGGGGCTATTGATTACCTGACAAAACCCTTCAATGGGCGTGAGCTGATCTCGAAAGTCCAGGAGGTGCTCAAAAAAAGCGCGTCAAAACCCACGCTCGATACGCTTCCTCCATTGAGCCAATCGCTCTGGGGCGGAAAAAGCCCGGCAATGCGCGAACTGTACGGTCTGGTTGACCGCATTGCCAGAAGCGACGTAAACGTATTGATCCTTGGCGAGAGCGGGGTGGGCAAGGAGCGAGTCGCGCGCCTCCTGCACCAGCGAGGTCCCCGCCGCGAGCAGCCCTTTATTGTTGTGGACTGCGGCTCCACTCCGAGCGGATTGCTCGAGAGTGAGCTTTTTGGACACGTTCGCGGCGCATTTACCCACGCGATCAAGGATAAAAAAGGACTGATCGAGGCGGCCGACAAAGGCACCCTTTTTCTCGATGAGATAGGAAATATTTCCCATGACATGCAGGTGAGGCTCCTGAGGTTCCTGGAAGACAGGAAAATCAGAAGGATCGGAGATATTAAAGAAATCCCGGTGAACTGCCGGGTAATTTCGGCAACCAACGTCAACCTTTCCGAGGATGTCGCCGCAGGGAATTTTCGCGAGGACCTCTACTACCGGCTTCGCGTAGTGACCCTGAAGATTCCGCCCCTGCGGGAACGGCGAGAAGATATACCCGTTCTTGCGCAGGAGTTTGTGGAAAACTTCTGCAAAAACCAGAACCTCCCGCTGGTCAAGCTGCCTGCCGAAACGATCAAATGGCTTTACGAATATCGCTGGCCCGGGAATGTGAGAGAACTCAAAAATGCCTTGGAAGGCGGAGTGGTCCTCTGCAGCGATGGGACCCTGCGCAAAAGTGACCTGAGCCTTTCCGGGCTCCCCGATGCACCGCAGAAGTCCCCGTCAGATACAGGCGACACTTCCTCGCTGTCTCTTGACCAAAGCGAACGAAATGCGATTTTGCGGGCTTTGCAGCAGGCGGGCTTCGTTCAGAAGGAAGCCGCTAATCTGCTGGGAATAAGCCGAAGGGCTATCCACTACAAAATCAAAAAATACGGAATCGAATGCGGAAAGCGCTCAAGCATCGGCCGTGAGGGTGACTGATCCCCTTACAAAAATATTGAATCCCTAAAGGCCTTGTGCTAGAAATATACAAACGTTCTTTTGCATCCTCATATCCGGAGAGATACTGATGAACTGGGCATGGCGCTTTGGTATGATAGTTCTTTCGGGAGTTCCTGCGATTATTGGCGGCGGAATCACTTATGGGCTGACGGGGAGCTGGACGGCAGTTATTGTCTGGGAAGCCATCGTGTTTTGTTTGCTGGTTACAGTTCTCATAAAGGGCGGGAAAGAAGGTTCAGGCCATCATAAGGTTGCGGCCCACTGATGGAATGCAGGAAAGAACAAAACAGCAGCAAGTGTGCGTGCACCTATAGGGGATGCCCCAGGTCGGGTGTCTGCTGCGAGTGTATTGAGTACCACATACAGAGCAGGCAACTTCCCGGATGTTGCTTCCCGGCGGATGCTGAAAGAACCTATGATCGTTCATTCGAGCATTTCGCCCGGTTGGTCGCAGCGAAAAAGGTCTAATCTGCGGAAAATCCCAAAGCGCATTGCGCGCGATAGCTCACTTTGAAACCAATGGCGTGAGAGTCTCCGTGAAGAGACTGCGCGCCGTTTATTTTCGCTGAGCCGGTTCATAAAGGTGCAAAGAGGGGCAGCTATAAGCAGTTTAATTTTCACCCGGGCTCTTCTGGCCGCTATTGTTTTTTGCCTGTTGCAAAGTCCCTCTCCGGCCTCAGATTATCCCTGTGCCTCCGGCCCCTGCAACCTTAGATTTCCGTTGGATCATGCTTCGCACCCGGACCACCGGGTCGAGTGGTGGTATTACACGGGCAATCTGCTCTCCGATGATGGCGCCCGGTACGGCTTTCAGCTAACCTTTTTCCGTATTCGCGCAGTCCCCCCGGTCCAAGACGAGAAAGTAATCTCCCGAAGGCCATCAGCGTGGCGCACCGATCAGGTGTTTATTGTTCACGCTGCCATTTCGGATATTTCATCCAATGAATTGCTGCATTCTGAAAAAATGTCCAGGGCCGCTCTGCAACTTGCCGCCGCCAGGGAAAGGGAGGGCAGGTTCGAGGTCTTTGTGAACGGCTGTGAGGCGGTAATCGAGCCTGGACTCCATCATCTTTCGGCAAAAGCGGCTGATTTTTCTTTCACCCTCGATCTTGTTCCTCGCAAAAACCCCGTAGTGCACGGCGAGTCGGGCTTGAGCGGCAAGGGGGAAGGGCCCGGGGAGGCCAGTTGTTATTATTCGATTTCCCGCCTGGAAGCGGCCGGCAACGTGACCGTTGGCGGCCGGGAAAGGCCGGTTCACGGGACCGCGTGGATGGACCACGAATTCATGAACGCCCCTTTGGGTCCCCGATTGGCCGGCTGGGACTGGTTCGGCTTGCAATTATCGGACGGAAGCGAACTAATGATTTATCTGATGCGCGAAAAACGCGGCGAGTACAGCCCGGTATCGAGCGGTACATTCGTGGACAGGGAAGGAAAGGCCACCCTGCTTTCTTCCAAGGACTTTCGCGTAGGGGTCCTTGGCACCTGGAAGAGTCCTCATTCGGGTGCGATCTATCCGGCTTTATGGCTGCTGGAGGCAACTGCACTCGATCTGCGGATAAAAATTTTCCCCAATATGGCCGATCAGGAGATACAAACCCCCGGCAGCACGCGTGTAACCTACTGGGAAGGAAGTGTGAGAGCTGAAGGCTCCAGGGCGCAGGGCCGGGCCGTGACCGGAGATGGCTACGTCGAGTTGACCGGGTATGCCGGCCCGGTAGAGTTCTAAAGCTGGGGCCGGAGTGCTTCAGCGCACTTTTTTCCTCTCGACGGATTTTTCAGTGCCGTTGTTTTTCTCTGCTTTATACATCTTGTAGTTGATACTGTCCACGAGGGCCTGCCAGCTTGCTTCGATGATATCGTGGGAGACGCCGACCGTACCCCATTGGTCTTGTCCGTCAGTGGATTCGATGAGCACGCGCACCTTGGACCCGGTACCGGCAATGCCTGGCAGGACTCGCACTTTATAGTCAATGAGTTCCATGTTTTTCAGCTCGGGATAGAATTTTTCCAGAGACTTTCGCAAGGCTTTGTCCAAGGCATTCACCGGGCCGTTGCCAAAGGCGGCGGTATGTTCGATCTGGCCTCCCACCCGGACGTGGATGGTCGCCTCGGCCACAGGGTCCTTATTTTCACTCTGCTTCTGGTCGATTACGCGGAAGCCGAGCAGGTCGAAATATTTCTTGCTCTTACCCATCGTCTTGTTGATAAGAAGCTCAAAACTCGCTTCCGCCGCCTCGAACTGAAATCCCTGGTTTTCGAGGTCCTTTAGCTCTTCGAGCACCTGCATGGCTACCGGGTCGCTCTTTGAAAGCTCCAGGCCGAATTCTTCGGCTTTTCGCTTTACTGCGGCGCGTCCGGCAAGATCCGAAACGAGAATTCTGCGTTTGTTGCCAACCAGACCGGGGTCGATATGCTCGTATGTCTTCGGGTTTTTTTCTACTGCGCTGATGTGAACTCCGCCTTTGTGCGCAAAGGCGCTTCGACCGACAAACGGCTGGAAGCGGTTCGGCGGTATGTTTGCCATCTCCAGTATGAACCGGCTCACCTGCCGCAATCTCGTAAGGTGCTCCGGCCCAAGGCAGGCGAGTCCCATTTTCAGGCAAAGGTTGGCTATTATGGAGCAAAGGTTTGCGTTTCCACATCTTTCCCCGACCCCGTTGATCGTTCCCTGGACCTGCACGGCGCCCATCTCGACGGCTGTCAGGGAGTTTGCGACGGCAAGGTCCGAGTCATTGTGAGCGTGAATTCCGAACGCAATATCGGGAAATTTCTCCTTGACGGCTTCTATGGCGTTCCGGATTCGACTGGGCAGGGACCCTCCGTTGGTGTCGCACAGGATCACGCACTCGGCCCCGGCCTCCATCGCCTTTCCGACGGTGGCCAGCGCGTATTGCGGGTCGTCGTTGAATCCATCAAAGAAATGTTCCGCGTCGTAAAAGACGGTTTTTCCCTGCTGCCGTAGAAATGCAATGCTTCCGGAAATGAGATCGAGGTTGCGCTCGAGGGTCGTGCGCAGGGCTTCTTTTACATGCACCGTCCAGCTTTTTCCAAATATCGTAACCAGTTCGGTATTAGCTTCGAGAAGGGCCTTGATGTTGGGATCGGAAGCAGCGGTAGAACTCGGATGGTGAGTTGAGCCGAAAGCCGCTATTCTTGCCTGCTTTAAGTGATAGTTGCGGATTTCCCCGAAAAACTCCGCATCCCTCGGGTTTGATCCTGGCCAGCCTCCCTCGATGTAATGAATGCCGATATCATCGAGCTTGAGGGCTATGCGGACCTTATCCTCCGCCGAAAAAGAAAAATCCTCGGCCTGAGTGCCGTCACGGAGTGTTGTATCGTAGATTTTAACTTCCATCGGCGGTTCTCCCGATTAATTCGTACATTTTTACAATCCCCGCAATTCATTGTGGCCGCGAGACCGGAGGTGGCAGCAGAAGCTTGAAAACCGAGGCAGCGTTCGAAGGGGATTGTTCGAGTTAAACATTGAGCCATCTGCCGGGGCATACGACAGGGGCTTTGAACAGGCATGTTGCCTGCCTATTGCTTTTCTTCCTGAATCTGAATGTCTCCGCCCCCTTGCAATTTCTTGTCCAGCTCGAAGGCGTCATGCAGGACCCTTACTGCCAGTTCGGTATACTTTTCGTCGATTATACACGAGATCTTTATCTCCGAAGTGGCGATCATCTTGATATTGATGTTTTCTCGGGCAAGCGTTTCGAACATTCTGGCCGCCACTCCGCTGTTGCTCCTCATCCCAAGCCCGATGATGGAAACCTTGGCGATGCCGGGATCACCCATTACCTGGCAGTCGCCCAGTTCGGGCGCAAGTGAGCCCAGGATGCCAAGCGTCTGATCGTAACAGGTCTTGGGAACCGTAAATGAAATATTTGCCCTGCCCGGAATACCGCTTGCCCCCTGGACAATGAGGTCAACGTTGATATTTGCAGCCGAGATCGGCTGGAAAACCTTCGCGGCGACTCCCGGCTGGTCGGGGACATTGGTGATGGTTACTCGGCTTTCGTTTTTATTGTAGGTGACTCCGGAAACCGCTAACTTTTCCATTGTATCATCCTCCCGTGTAACAAGGGTGCCCGGCGCATCGGTGAGCGAGGAAAGCACCCTGACGGGCACATCGTACTTCATGGCGAATTCCACCGAACGATGATGGAGGACCTTGGCCCCCATGCTGGCCATCTCCATCATTTCTTCGTAGCTTATTTTATCCAGCTTGCGCGCCCTGGAGCATACTTTGGGGTCTGCGGTGAACACCCCTTCCACGTCCGTGTATATCTCGCATACGCTGGCATGAAGCGCCGCCGCAAGCGCTACCGCCGTAGTATCGGACCCTCCACGCCCCAGCGTGGTGATGTTGCCATCATCGTCATATCCCTGGAACCCGGCCACCACTACGATCTTGCCATCATGCAGACTCTCGATGATGGGCTGGGTCTGTATCCAGCTTATGCGGGCCTGGCCGAATCGGCCGTCTGTCATGATCCCGGCCTGGTATCCGGTCATGGAAACAGCATCGGACCCCAGGGCTTTCACAGCAATGCAGAACAGGGCTATGGTGATCTGCTCGCCGGTGGCAAGCAGAACGTCCATCTCGCGCGGGTCGGGATGCTCGGCAATCTCGCACCCCAGCTTTATCAGCCGGTCGGTTTCACCAGCACGCGCCGAAAGGACCACAACCAACTGGTCGCCCTCTTTCTGCCTCGCGAGGACCCGTCCAGCCACCGAATTGATTCTTTTCACATCGGCAACCGAGGTTCCGCCGTACTTTTGCACAACAAGAGCCATCTGTTTGAGTTCCTCCATATTGAAGTAACTGAACTCAAAAATACTCTAGGCAAGTAACCAAAATGTGCGGAATTGTCCACTAGAAAACAATAAAGGGACAGTATAATCTATAAGGTCCTGCGGATCTCCTGTTGACCTGAGAGATGACAGGCTGTAAAATCCGAACCAGGGTTTCCAAGTGATCCACTTGCTGTTTCCCTTCAAAATGAAGGACTTAAATGAAGATTCTTCTCGTGTATCCACAGGTTTCAGAAACCTTCTGGAGCTTTAAGCACGCTCTTAGAGTGGCGGGAAGAAAATCGGCCTTTCCCCCACTCGGGGCCTTGACCGTAGCCGCAATGCTCCCGGGTTCCTGGGAAAAAAGACTGGTCGATCTAAACGTAAGTGCGCTCCGGGACGAGGATCTGCTGTGGGCGGATTACGTCTTCATAAGCGCCATGGTCGCCCAGAAAAATTCAGCTCGGCGGGTCTTGGACCGTTGCCGCGCGCTTGGCGTCAGGGTGGTCGGGGGCGGCCCTCTTTTCAGGGTATATCCAGACGACTTCGCCGATATTGACCATCTGGTCCTCGGAGAAGCCGAGTCGATAATTTCCGAAGTCGTAAGGGACATGGAGGCGGGGCGGCTCAAGAGGTTTTACCGGGCCTCGGACTTCCCCTCTCTGGACGATGTCCCTGTTCCCCTGTGGGACCTCATTAATCTGAAAGACTATGTATCCATGTCCATTCAGTATTCCAGGGGATGTCCATTCAACTGCGAATTCTGCGACGTGATAGTCATGAATGGGCGGGTCCCCAGGGTTAAGCGGAACGAACAGATGCTGGCCGAGTTGGACGCGCTCTACTCCCACGGCTGGCGCGGATCGGTCTTTATTGTCGATGATAACTTCATCGGGAACAAACAGAAGGTAAAAGGCCTTCTCAGAGCCATCATCTCGTGGCAGAAAGGCCGGCTGCGGCGCTTTGCCTTCTTAACGGAAGCTTCCGTAAATCTCGCGGAAGATTCGGAATTGATGAACCTGATGGTGCAGGCCGGGTTCAACAAGGTGTTTCTCGGCCTGGAGACGCCCGTTGAAGAAGGTTTAAAAGAATGCGGCAAGGCTCAGAATCTCAAAGGCAACCTCTCCGAATCGGTCGCAACTATACAAAGGCACGGCCTGGCGGTCATGGGAGGGTTCATAATCGGCTTCGACAGCGACCCGCCGGATGTTTTCCAGAGACAGGTAAACTTCATCCAAAAAAACGGAATCGTGACCGCCATGGTCGGGTTGCTTACCGCGATCCCGGGAACTCGGCTTTATTCGCGCCTGGAGAGCGAAGGAAGAATGCTCTTCAAATCTTCGGGCGATAACACGGATGCAAGCGGATCTCTGAACTTCATCACCCGGATGGACCGGGAAAAAGTGATCGAGGGCTACCGCTGGGTCATGAACAGCGTTTATTCTCCGGAAATGTATTATAACCGGATGCTTGCGTTTCTTAGGGCCTACCGCCCCAGGACCAGGACTTACCTCGAAAGAAATGACCTGCTGACCCTTGTCCGCTCAGTCTGGTACCTGGGGATTGTCGACCATAAATCCAGAAACTATTACTGGAAGATCATGAGGAAGACGATCTCCGATTACCAGGGCGCGTTCGGTGATGTAGTCGCCATGGCCATATACGGCTATCACTTTCGCAAGCTTTTCTGGTCTCCTAAACTTCCGATGAAATTGGAAGAGTGGTTGAGC
>JBELAB010000113.1:0-11146 GCA_049509275.1 Syntrophobacteraceae bacterium
TCCGGATGATACTGGACGCAGAAGGCGGGAATCTCCAGGTGCTCCATCCCTTCCAGCGTATTGTCATTGAGGTTTATATGCGTAAGCCGGACAGGCAGGTGCGAAAGCGAATCAGGATCGACGCAGTAGCCATGATTCTGTGAAGTGATCTCGATTCGGCCTGTTGTGAGGTCCTTTACCGGTTGATTTGCGCCCCGGTGCCCGAACTTGAGTTTGAATGTGCTGCCCCCGAGCGCAAGTCCCATCATCTGGTGTCCGAGGCAGATGCCGAATATCGGTTTCTTCCCGAACAGGTCTCGAACGGTTTCGATAACATAATGCACAGCGGCCGGGTCGCCGGGTCCGTTTGAGAGAAAAATGCCGTCGGGATCACAGCTAAGAATCTCAGCAGCGCCGGCATGAGCGGGGAAAACCAGCACCTGGCACCCCGCATTCTCCAGTTTGCGAAGAATATTATATTTTATCCCGCAGTCAAGGGCGGCCACCCGGAGTCCGGCAACGTTCGGGAGCCATTGCGGGGAAGCTATTTCATGCTTCTCTCCGTCCCGCCATCTATAGGGTTTTTGGCACGTTACGTTTTGTACCAGATCGATCCCGTTCAGCCCCGGATATGCCAGGACCTGGTCCATCAGTTCGCGCAGGTTGTCGGTGTCGGTCGCGATGATTCCGCGCATCGCCCCTCCAACCCGGATATGTCTGGTAAGGGCGCGCGTATCTATGCCTTCGATTCCGATTTTTCCATGTTCGTCCAGGAAATCGGCCAGAGACCGGTTGCTTCGCCAGTTGCTGGCAAAGTCCTGGTACTCCTTTACTATAAATGCCTCCACATGTATGGCCGCCGATTCCATGTCCTCCGGGTTGATTCCGTAAGTGCCGGTCAGAGGATAGGTCATCGCCACGATCTGACCTTTGTAAGATGGATCGGTCAGAACTTCCTGATACCCGGTCATGCTGGTATTGAAGACCACCTCTCCCAGCGTTCGGCCGTGACCGCAGAATGTGTATCCTCGAAAAACGGTCCCGTCCTCGAGCAAAAGAATTGCCTTGGGACGATTCCACGGAAGGCTCATAAAGTGTTCCTCGCATTTTCAACCGGGACAAACCTCGCCCCGTCCGCATGACTCGGCTTCGGCCCTGCAACAACCGCAAACTTAACTGCTCCGGAAAGATCCTTGAAAATTAATTGTAACGAGTAAGAACGAAATAGCAAACCTTTATAACCGTTACGAAGAACTTGACTATGATAGAGTTTCTCGCTCTTTTCGGGACAAAAATCACGCCACTCACCACGAATCGGCTTCGCGGCCGATCTGAAAAATATGTGTTTGTGAAAAAGCGCGATTGTGTTTAGCGAGAATTCCTGACGCGAGCAATACTATGATAAACTAATAATCGGATGCAATAGCGACTTTAACCAAAGGGCAATGGCCCGGAGAACAACGGGCGGACGCAGACCATGCATGGAGCAGGGAGCATGGAGCATGGAGCAGGGAGCATGGAGCAGGGAGCAGGGAGCATGGAGCAGGGAGCACAACATCCCATCGCAAAAGTAGGGTGGGCAAAGCTTCACCGTGCCCACCCTGCAGGGCTGTGCACACGGTCATAGTTTAAGGATTTTTGGGCCGTGGATTAAAGCTCACCTTTCACCATTCACCCCGTGGCCACCGTGAATATTTTGGCCCCGTCCGCCAGGCTCCCTTCGAGTCCGACTGTGAAACCGTTTTCGTCCTCGATACGGACCTCCCCGGCCAACGCAGCCTTATAGAGACTTTGATCGTATGCTATGAGGGCGTGCTTTACTTTCATGGCTCGATAGAGATTGATTTTTTGGTCGTTAACGTAAACGTCAATGTTCTCATGCACGTCGTTTGTCCCGGTTCCGGGTATCGGGTTGCATTCGGGCCGTGTCTATGCCCCGGAGGAAAAACAACATTAGTCTCTGAAAGTGATTCTGTTCCGGGCCGGAACATTTATCGGCGAATTTTTGCGGATGTAGTCGGCTACTGTGTCCCTTTGCGATGGTCCGGCAGAGATGTTTCGGCCTTTTTTGAAAATATTGAACTGGTCGCCTCCTGAGGCAAGAAAATCATTTGTCACAACCCTGTAGGTCGTCTGGGGCCCCATTGGCTTTCCCGCCACCTCTACCGAGGCCACCTTCGCTCCAGCAGGTTTGGACGGATCGTATACGATTTGTATCCCTGAAACCTGGAGTATATTTTCCGATAAAACGCTCTTCTCCAAAAGTTCCAGGATCTGCTCTCCCGTCAGGTCCATCGTGACCAGATCATCGTCAAAGGGCAGAGTCGTAAAGACTGCCCCCAGTGTTATCGGTCCTTTCGGTATATCGGCCCGGATGCCGCCTCCGTTCTGGAAGGCGATCCAGGCGCCGGAGGCTTCGCGCATGGCGTCTGTAACGATGTCGCCAAGGCAGCTTTCCCCGATAGGGGCCCTGGTAAGATCGGCTGCCGCTGTGCCGATAACTTTTGAAAATTCGGTCTTTACCTGTGTTTCATACTTATCGACGATATGGGCGACATTTGGATCGATCTCGGCGCCCGGTACGGCTGAAACCAGCCGGAGTTCGTCCTTGCTTGTATAGTCGAGGATCTTTTTCTTCGCCCGGTCAAAAGTGATGTTCAGGACCCCGAGATAAATCCCGTTCGAGCCTGCCTGCACTATTACCGTGCCCGATTCGATCACCGGGTCCCTTATGGCCGTATGGCTGTGGCCTCCCACTATGATGTCGATTCCGCTGACTTTCCTTGCCAGTTCACGATCTGCGGCCAAGCCGTCATGGGTGAGCGCAACGACGATTGAGGCCCCTTGTGCCCGGACCCGCCTAATTATAGCGGGCAGCACCTTCTCCGGGTGAACGAATGTGAGCCCGGTAAGATTGCCGGGTTTTGAGGTGTAGTAGGTGTCGGGCGTGGTTATGCCGATTACCGCGATTCGAACGCCTTTCCTTTTCAGAATTACATAAGATTTCACTCCAGGGATATGCCGGCCGCCGCGCTTGAAGACGTTCGCCGAAAGCACTGGAAAGGAAGCCGACGAAATAATGGATTGAAGGACGTCTTGTCCCCAGTCGAATTCGTGATTCCCGAGAGCCATGGCATCGTAGTGCAGGTAATTCATGATCTCGATGACCGGCTTTCCGTGGAAGAGGTTTGATACCGGGGTCCCCTGGAACATATCCCCCGCTGATAGAAGGATTGTTCCGTCCGGATTTGCAGCCCTTTCTCGTTCAATCATTTTGGCGAGGTACTCAGCCCCGCCGACCGGCCGCTCGGGATCGGCGGTCTTGTCCAGGTACGGAATGATATGTCCATGGGTATCATTTACATGCAGGATGGTAAGGCTGATTTCAGCCTGCCGAGCCAGGGCGGCGGATGAGAGCAGGAGTATTACCGGCAGTGATAGGAATAAAATCAGGAAAAAGAGGCAGGTCGTTGAAGAGGGCAGGGCTCTTTTGGAATTTGGCGGAAATCTCATCGGTTTCCTTTCAGGCAGAATTTGGGAATCTCCATTCATTTCAAATGAGTGAGGAACCATTCCAAGCTGGCCTGAATCGCTCTTTTGCGCCATGAATCGTCACTGATCCGATGGTCTGCGGTACGCATGAGCAGAAGCTTCCTGGGGTCATTGAGACGTTCGTAAATCCGGACCGAATCTCTCCAGGGTACGACATTATCCAATTGCCCATGAATCAGCAGAACGCGTCCCGCCTCGCCCAGTCCATCCAAATTTGTTGGAGAGCCGAGACTGGGGCCGTCCGGGAAATTGGTTCGCAATTCCTCGAAATCCTCCGTATCCGGACGAATCCCGCTGATGTCGAAAGGGGCTGCCCAGCACACGGTGGCTCGAATCAGTTCCGGGCGTTCGTTAGCGGCAAGAAGTGAAAGGAACCCGCCAAGGCTCGAACCGAGAAGCCCGATGCATCCGTCCGACCATGGCTGTTTCAGAACAAAACTCATTGCCGCCTTCAGGTCGCAGGTCCTTGCTTCGACAAGACTCATCCCGCGCCTTGGCGGGCTGTCCCCGCACCCTGAAAAATCGAACCGCAGGACGCAAAAGCCCGCTTTGCTCATGGTCTCGCCTATGGCGACGAACTTAGGGCTTTCCTTGGCGCTCAGAAGGCCGTGGGAGCAGACTATCACCGGGGCAGGGACCTTCCCCGGCAGATGCACCACCGCCGAAAGATCCATTCCGTCCGATTCGATAAGCAACTCCTTGCACACTGCCAACCCGGCAGGCGGTGAAAGCATGTCCTCGCTGGGGCGCGAATCTGTTTTAGTCCCGCTGTGAGCGGTCTTTGAAACGAATGGCATCAAGGCTCACCTGGATAAAGGTTAAATGCCCGGAAAGCAATCCGGCATCAAGTATCCATCAGGCATCATCAGCCGTTCTAGTGTTAAAAACCGGCGATGGCCTTCCGGAAGCGCCCGCGTGCGGGCACAGGGTCGCGGATATCTTTGTCGATTGCCACCGCAGCTATGTGCCCAGTGGCAATAGGCCGGCCGGCAGTTTTCTCGAATATGGAGGTTATTATTTTGCAAACTTGTTTTTCGGTTTGCGGCCGGACAGGAGTATGAGAACAATAGCCACAACGGCTATCCCGCCAAGGACCAGGATTATCCGTCTCCAATCAGTTGCACGGAGGCTTATCACCGTTTGCCAGCTCCTCTTGAACCAGCCTCCAAGCGGAATGTCCTCCCTGCTGACCAGCGCAATGGTTCGCTTCGGCTGATCGGACACCAGGAAAACGATTTCGCCCATTTGCTGGTCTGCCTTGATTGGGGCGGTTACATCGGAAGGCGCACGTATCTCCCACTTCAGCAGGTTTTTCTGGCTTTGCAGGACGACAAAAGAAGCGTTTTCACGAGCATAAATGTCTATTTTGTCCTTTTGTCCTTTCCAGACCCTGGCTTTTGCGATTGCCTGGCCCTCCGGGAACGGTTGGACCAGAGTGAAATGGCTGAACCCGTAGTTCAGAAGCTTAAGGGCTTCCCTCTCACGGATCGGAGGGCTCTGGGCGCCCATGACGATAGCGATGAGCCGCATCCCGCCGCGCTTGGAGGTGGCGGAAAGATGGTATCCGGATGCTGCGACGTATCCCGTTTTTAGGCCGTCGATCGTCGGGTCTTTGAACAGAAGGTGATTTCGGTTGGATTGCTGGATGTTGTTGTAGGAGTAGTCTTTCATGGAATGGTAGGCCAGCGCTTCAGGAAATGCCTTTAAGTAAGCCATATCCAGGGTCGCCATGTCTCTGGCGGTTGTAATCTGACCATCGGCGGGCAATCCGTTAGGAGTGAGGAATCGGGTCCCGGTCATTCCCAGTTCTTTGGCTTTACGGTTCATGGCATCTACAAAAGTGTCCACGCTCCCGCTTAGATGTTCCGCTGCCGCCACGCAGGCATCGTTGCCCGAAACTACCGCTATGCCTTTTATAAGCTCCTCGAGGGGAACGCGCGTTCCAATCCCGACGAACATCTTCGAGCCGCCGGTCCGCCATGCCTCCTCGCTGATCAGGACTTCGTCGTTCAGGTGTATCCGGCCCTGCTTAATTGCTTCAAAAATCAGGTAAAGAGAGGCGATCTTGGTAAAAGAGGCCGGCTCGATAGGGTCATCGGCGTTGTTTTCAAAGAGCACCGTTCCGGTGGAAGCTTCCAGGAGCATCTCCGAGCGCGCCTCTATCGGGCCGGGTGAAATCTCCGAGGCCGTCCCGGCCCGTTTGGCTGCTTTCTCGCTGACTCGTCTGGCCTCCGGTTGCTGCGAACCGGTCTTTTTCTTGTCATCGGATCGCGTTTTCGTTTTCTTGGCGCTACCCTCGATCGGCGCAGCCGAAGAAACCATAACAAAGGCTAAAGATAGTGCAAGCAGCAGGCAGAAGAAAAAACTCCTTCTCATGTACTTCCTTTCAAGTCTATGAGCTGAATTTTCCAAAAAGGATTCAGACGTGTGCGTCCTTATACTTCGAATCGGCTTTTTTGACAATGAAAGGAATTTTCCGCCTTTTTGTGTGATAATCAAGGGGGTTAGGCGGAAATACGGAAAAGATCGCCTCGGTTCTTCGCAACCCTTTACCGCAGTAATCCATGTCACCATGAAACATTCGGAGCTTTGGGCCATCCGAAAAAATTCGGGATTGGACCCTTTGTTCGACCTTTCATAGTTTTCGTGCTATGTGCATTTTGATACGATAATCGGGGCATCTGTTAGACTTTTTCTCATCTTGCTTCGTCTTAGCTCATATCCACCCGAAAATCCGGAGGAGATGCCGAACATTGCCCGGATTTTCGGCGGGCAGCGGTTCTTTAGCGCCTTGGCAAATGGAGTTTGATTTTCGGTATCGAGGAGAACGCAATGAGAAAATTGAGCGCTCTCGCGCTTGGACTGGTCCTGGCCGTGGCGTGTGGGCCTGCTGTTTGCGCACAGGCCGGGAACTCCGAAGGACCTGCGCTTGTGGGCCGCATAACTTTTATCGAAGGTCAGCTTCTCCGCTATGTTTATGACGAACAGGACTGGGTCGCCACTGTAAAAGATGCGCCCTTCGGGGTCGAAGACGCCCTCTATTCCAGTGATACGGGAAAGGCGGAGTTCAAGCTGTCCGGCGGGGTATGGGTGCGAACGGGAAGCGATACCCAGATACAGCTTATAGTCCTGCGCAACGACTTGACGGAAATCGATGTTGCCTCAGGCACCGTTAGGTTCTACAACAAGAGTCAAAAGGCCCCGATTAAGGCGACGACGCCTTTCGGGTATGTGTTTGCGCGGCCCGGCACTGCCTTCGATCTTTATGTGGGAGATGATTCGGCCGAGGTAATAAGCCTTGAGGGCCCCGTTGACTTCGTCCTCGGAGATAAGGAAGCGAGGTATGCGGTCGAAGCCGGCGGCGCATCCATAATCTCGGATGGCAGGGTGGCCGCTGAGGGTGACGGCCAGGTGGACGCCGCCTGGGATGAATGGAACCTCAAGCGGGAAGAACTCTGGACACAAAGGGTGCTGGTCAAGGGAGAGTCAATCGATAACCTGCCGGCCGAGTTGCGCGATGATGCTTACGATCTCGACCGGAACGGCAGGTGGGAGCAGGTCTACTATGAAGGCCGGCACATGAAGCTGTGGCGCCCGACGGAGACTGCCGCAGGCTGGCAGCCGTTCACGGTTGGCAGGTGGACGGTGTGGTCCCGGGATAATGTCTGGATTCCTGAGGAATCATTCGGCTATGTGACGCACCATTATGGGAACTGGGTTTTTGTTAACTCGGCCTGGTATTGGGCCCCTCCTGAGAAGGTCATGGCCGGCAACATAGGCGGACGCGTATTCTGGTATCCCGGACGGGTCTCCTGGATCCACTCGGGCGCCGATGTCGGCTGGGTCCCGCTCGCGCCCGCCGAAACGTACTACGCCCATAACTATTGGGGGCCGGGGAGCTTCGCTGTTAGAGTAAGAGGGGGCGGAATGGGAATCGGCATCGGCAGGCTGGCTTACGCCGGCCATGCGGTTGTCGTTCCCCGGGGCAGCCTCTACAGCGTGAACAGCTACGCCGGCGTCAGGGTCGCGAATATCAACCGGACCGCTATTATCCACAATTACAGGGCCGCGCCGGTCATCAGCGACAGGGTGGTCCCCAACTATCGTTCGATTCGGTACCGCTATGTCTATAACGTCAGCATGGCCCACCTGTCGGCCAAACCCCACCAGGCTGTTGTGGCCAGGATAAACCGCAACCGGATGATCGCCCCGAGGGGGAGACGCGCCATTTCTGTCGTGGCCGTTCAGCGGAACATGGCCCGGGTTGATCTCCGCAGACCTATCATGGGCCCACAGGCCGCTCAACGTGTTCAAAGACTTAGGATTACGAGCAGGATCGTTCCGGAGAACATGGTGCACAGGCCACGCTCTCAGGTTGAGTTTGTCCAGCGTGCCCTGAAAACGCAGGGAAAACGGCCTCAGCGCCGGCCGGGCATGTACGGGCCAGGAGCGCAGCAGCTCCGGCGTACGGAGCGCAGCAGCTCCGGCGTACGGCTCCAGCGGGATGGGACCGGTGAGCGTGTCCGGCGGTACGAGTTGAATTTCCGGCCGGATCGAGCACCTTATGCCATGCTGAACAATATAACCGCTCAAAAGATAGTCGACCTCATGGCCGAAAGTATCTCTTTTCGGCATGAGAATCGTCATGAAGAGGCTTTAGCGTGCCTCGATGAGGCGTTAAAGATTGATTCGAACTTTTTCCCGGTGCTTAAAGAAAAGGGAATTGTTCTTAATGAATTAGCCAGGTACGAAGAAGCGGTCGAGTCCTTCGATCTGTTTTTGAAATTTATGAGTCTCCCGCAGGTGCGCCAATTGCGCGAGAATAGCCTGTGGGATGCTCTGGCGGTCTATGACCGGATTCTGGTCGAAAACCCTGAAAACGTTGAAGCGCTTGTTAAGCGGGGTGATATTCTACAGAGGCTGCACCGTTATAGCGATGCCGTGCATAGTTATAACAGGGCGCTGGAGATGCAGCCGAAAAATCCGGACGCCTTAAACAGGCGTGGAAATGCTTTCCTGGCGCTCGACAGGCACGAAGAGGCCCTGGAGAGCTATGACCGTGCGCTGGAAACGGCGCCGCACAAGGCGGTCCTGCTATTTAACCGGGGCAATGTCTTGCAGCAACTTGGCCGCATGGATGAAGCCGTGGAGAATTACAGCCGGGCATTGTCGTACAAACCCGATTTCGCTGAAGCAATGATGGAGCAAAGCCATTGCCGGCTGACCATGGGGGATTTTCAAACCGGTTGGCGGCAATATGAGTCGCGGTGGCAAACCGGGCCGCTAAAAGGGAAGAAACTCAAATCGCCCGAACCTTTATGGCTGGGAGAAGAGCAGCTTTGCGGAAAAACCATTCTGCTTTGGGCCGAGCAGGGATTTGGGGACACGATACAGTTTCTGCGGTACGTGCCGTTGGTGGCGCAAACGGCAGGGCTTGCGATTGTTCGTGTTCCTGCCGCCCTGAGGTCATTGACCGCGACGCTCAAGTGCCCGATATCAATCATCACGCATAATGAACCGCTGCCTCCACACGACTTCCACTGTCCGTTAGTGAGCCTGCCCCTGGCGTTTGGCACAACTATGGAATCGATCCCCGCTGATATTCCATACCTGAGTGGTGATATCGATCAAGTGGAAAAGTGGCAAAAAAGGCTCGGTCCACGCAAAAAGCCCAGGATTGGTATTGTCTGGGCCGGCCGCCGGCATGAACCGGTAAACCGAACGCGCGATATGCCGGTGGAAGCCCTGGGGCCGCTTGGGCGCCTGAACATCGAGATAATAAGCCTGCAAAAGGAAATTCCCGAGGAGGACGGGAAAGCACTCGAGTCCATGCCGCAGTTCCGCTGCATGGATGAAACATTAGCAGATTTTGCGGATACGGCTGCCCTGATTGAAAATCTGGACATGGTCGTCAGTATCGACACAGCGGCCGCTCACCTCGCGGGGGCATTAGGCAAGACGGTATGGATCATGCTGAGACATTCGGGTGAGTGGCGCTGGCTCCTGCAACGTTCCGATTCCCCCTGGTATCCCTCCGGATTTTCCGTCAAAAAGCCCGTGGCGATTGGGTTAGCCTGGTTCGCGAAATCACTCGAGAGTTGGAGGCTTTGCTCGAATCCAGTAAGGAGCGCCACCATGTACCGTGCCATAAAAGAAGTGATTCCGCGAGATGACTACACCCTTTTCCTTGTCTTTGAAAACGGCAGCAAAGGGGTCCTCAACATGAAACCAATGCTTGATTTCGGCGTATTTGCGCGAATCAAGGATTTGGATAAGTTCAAGCGTGTCCGAATTGCCTTCGATACAATTGAATGGGACTGCGGCGTCGATCTCGATCCGGAATATATATATGAAAAATGCAAGCAGGGATCTGTCTTTTAAAGTTAGTGAACAGCCTTTCCAGGGTCAGGGTAAATTCGCAGTGAGCAGGGAAGATTTCACTCTCACTCTTCACTTTTCACTCTTCCTCGGGGTGGCTCCAGCCAGTTCTCAACAGTCAGGGACTCCACCTTGGGAAAATGACGAGTATTCGCTGTAACCATGGTGCACTTGTGGCTCAGGGCAGTTGATGCAATGAGAATATCTTCCATCCCGATGATCAGACCTGCCTTTTGAAAGGAGGCAAGAAGGTCTCCCGCGATTAAGGTTTCGCGAGACGTTACCGGCAAAATGGTCACCTTCGAAAGTATTTCTTCCGTGATTCTTCCCCAAAAGATTTCAGCGTCACTGCGTAAGGCAGCGCCGAAACGCAGTTCCATAACGCAAATGCACGAAGTGAATAATGACTCAGGCTGTTTTAAGCGCAGATGCACGATCAGGTGAGCATTTGGGCGCTTCTTCAACAATTCGCTCAGTATGTTGGTATCCAGAAGATACCTCATTCCACCACCTGCTTGTTAAGCACTCTCGGAACATGCCTATCGCGGTCCTCAACGATGTGGTCAATAATCTTGAAGAAGGCATCTTCGTCGTTCAGCCATCCTTTTGCCTCTGCAAGGTGTTTGGGCTCTTCGGCCGCCGGCGCCAGCACGGCCATTGGTTTTCCTCGCTTTGTGATCACGATCTGCTCTCCTCCATAGGCCACGCGCCCAAGAAGCTCGGACAGATGTTTCTTTGCTTCCGCAACATTTATGGTTTTCCGAGACATTGTCACCTCCCTGACTGGTAGGATGTAGTCATCTTGACCTGTTTCCCACGGAAAGTCAACACACTAAGCCTACGGAGCAAAAGTCCGGGAAACGGGAAGCGGGAAGTTAGGAGCAGGGAGCAGGGGGCAGAAAGTAGTGAACAGTGAGCTGTGAAGAGTGAGCAGAAAAAGGAAATAATTCCTTTTGGTTCCATCGCTTCGTGAGGAATGGTGAATAGATGATTCCCCACCCGCGCGTGAGTGGTGACGCGTAGACGTGAGCTTGCCCGGAAGCGCGAAAGCAACTAGAATAAAGCTCGGACCTTTTGGCCGCAAGCGGCAGTGACAAGCCGTACATTTGAACTAAAGCCTCCAGACTTCCTGGAGGGCTTTTTCCTCAACGAAGGGAGAAGCCTGTGCAGAATCTTTCACTCGCGGGAATCTTTCCACCTATCCCCACGCCATTCAAGGCTGACGGGCAAGTTGACT
>JBELAB010000114.1:0-8000 GCA_049509275.1 Syntrophobacteraceae bacterium
GGTTCTGTGAGTCCGGCCGAATCCTTGGACCGCGACATCTGCCCTCCATCCAGGTTGAACAAGATAATGGACACGTTTTAACTGATTTCCGGCTGTCTTATCGGCGTGATAGCTAAGACCGGTTCCACCAGCGGACGAAAATACAAGGGCATCCTTCTGGCCTGCCATGTACTGCTCGGCTTCGGCTTCGGTTTTGGCTTTCGTCCTGCTTTCCCGGACCCGCTTGCCCTCTTTGTCATAGACGACCCGTTGCGTTCTGCCCGTTACTTCCGCTACCTTATCGGCGCCCAGGTGGTTCATAATCATCTCGAGGGGACCGTCCGGCACCCGGATGCTTCCCAATCTGTCGAGAAGTTCCTCTCGCATCCTCACTGCTTCAGGGTTTTCGACGGGATTGCCGTTAGAATCGGTAACAAGTTGCATCGTTGTGTTACCGTTTTGGTCAGTGACTTCTTCATACTCATAAACAGGGAAACTGCGCTGCAGATATTGAGCGAGTTGATCCCGTGGGGTCATATCGAGGTCTTCGAGTTCCTCGTCTTCGTCGAGATTCGCAAGAGCCCTATTGAGGCCCGCTTCGTTGGTGTTCACGAGCTGCATGACAGGAGACCTGCCTTCTTCGATGTCTTTACTGACCCTCTCTAAGATGGTAGGCATCTGCATGGATGTGATTACTTGGTTGAAAAACCTCTGGTTCGCCCCCCAAAAAGCCGACTTAGCGGCGGCGGCTCCTCCGCCTTTTCCGCTTGACCCTGTGACATCGAGAGCCTGGTTCAAGTTCTGGAGGACTATTTGCCACATGCCCGCTATTTCATCGTAGATCTCACGTTGATGAGAGGTAAGTTTATGCTCTGCCCGCTCGTAGGTCACATCATGGTAAGAAAGCGATCTCGCCAGATACTTTCCCATCGCCTTCATATCTCTGGAAACAATCTCCATTGAGGCAACGCCGCCGGCCGCGATTTTTGATATAAAGGTACCTACATTAGGGAAAGCGGTTCCGGGACCCCAAAGGCCGAGTCGTTTTGCATAGGCAAGGTTGGTGACTTCTGTGGCTCCCGTAGCAGAGACATATACAATGCGGGCCTTGGGGAGCCTGTCTTGCAACTCCATGCCCACCAGTGCGGTCTGAGAGGCTTTCTTGGTCCCTCGGTCCCCTCTTACATCGTGGGCGTTCGCCATCTTGTGAGATTCGTCAAAGACCACAACTCCATCAAAATCATTACCGAGCCAATTAACGATTTGATCGATTCGGCGGGCTTTTATTGACGAGACCGGGGTTAGGTCGTTTGGAGTCCGCTTCGAGGCGTCTGTCCATTCTCTGATCTCTTCAGCGACATTCCCAAGTTTCTTTATGTAAAATGGACCGTTACTGTCTTTAAAAAGCTCATAACCCTCAGCGTTTTTACCTATGAAAGTTGATCCGGGGGGCGGTTTCGTTGACGGTCTTTCCTGCGATTGGCTTTTCAGGGTGGAGTATGTCGTGAAAATAGTTCCGTCTGGTGCCTTGATGTCACTGCCGAGTTTTATCTTTTTGCCCAGGTCTATGATTTTCTCGGGGTCGTCTCCAATGCCGGAAACGTCGCGCCGAGCGTCTTTGATAAGCGAAGTATTCGCAGAGATCCAGAGCGATTTCTTCCTGCCCTTTTGGGCATTGTCGTGTATGATCCCAGCTATTTCCCGGCCCTTGCCGACGCCGGTTCCGTCCCCAATAAAGTACCCTTGTCTGTGTCCTTCTGGGCCTTCAAGTATCTTTTCATGAGCCTGGCCCGCGCGAACAATGGATTCCATTTGAGCATCAGAGATTTTGCCGGACTCAAGAATGTCCGAATCTATTGAAGGCTTGTAAGTGACGGTAGGCGCATCCACGGAAGACATCGCCGCGCTTTCGACAAGGTTTCCGGGGTGAGGTTTGGTTCCAGTGACTTTTATGGAAGGCTTGTACTGGTCATAGAGGGCTTCGGTGAGTTCGCCTTTTTCGACCTTTTTCTTGATGTTTTCTACATTCGGTTGGACATCAGGAGCCGGTCTTGTATCTGATTTAGAAGGTCTGACGCCAGGTGCGCTGGGTTCTTTTCCGATCCCTTGGTCAGAGGGTTGTGGCGGTCGGCCTCCGGGCCATGCTCCGGGAGTTTGGTCAGGGCGTCCCACACCACCTGCGGGGGGCTCTGTATCGCGGATTGGACGGTTTCCGCTACTCGGTTGTCCCAATCCCCCGCCCGGCCGGTGTCCAGCGCCCACAACATCAGTTGGTGCGCGTAAAGAAGGTTGGGGTCGAGTTTCACCTTCAGTTGTTTCAGGAACTTTAACGCCAACTGGTTCAGCGATTCCCGGTTCAGGCGGTCGGCCTGCTGGCGGAATTTTGGGCTGCCGTACTGGTTGCTCGGATGGAGCGGGTCGTTCGGTTGGAGTTCCTGCGGTTTCGGTGGCGCGGGCATCTCGCACTCCTTCGAGAAGCGGAAGGGCGTCTTTCACATCTTCGACGCTTCCCTTGACTGTCTCATAGTCCATTTTAGGCGTTTTGTCAATAACTATCAGCCGGTTATCAAAGCTCGTTCCATACTTGGTATAGTTTTTGCCCGATATACCAATATCGGCCATGATGTTGTATTTCTCTCCGAGCTTATTCCAAAACTCTCGGAAAGTCGGAGCATCCAGGGACATACCCCGGCCCACTATGGCAACAAGTCTCCCCCCTGGTTCAAGCCGGTCGAGGGCCTGAGTAACGTGCCGCTCTGCGTTCTTCGTGTTCCTCGTTCCCTCCATGCGGCCGGCTGTGGACGAGAAGGGCGGATTCATCAAAACCACTGAGGGCTTTACATCTTTGGGAAGGATATTGTGGATCTGCTCTGCGTTCTCGCGCGTGACACGTTCGAAGTCCATTTGGTCGAGAAGATCGGCACGCCGGCCGGAGTATTCGTTCACATGGACTTTTGCTCCTGCAGCCTTAGCGAATGTCGCTAGCCCGCCCACCCCCGCGCTCGGCTCCAGGACCGTATCTTTCTTTGAAACCTTCGCAGCCCAATTCGCAAGATAGGCCAAGGGCGGCGGCGTCGAGAACTGCTGGAACTCATCCATTTCAGCCGTGCGCTTCGTCTGGGTCGGAATCCGATTTAGAATCCTTTGGAGTTGATCTATTTGAGCTTGGGCGGCCTTGACATCATCAGGCAAAGGCTTGCCCTCAAACATCTCCGCAATGTGCTGGTTTATCCCCATTTCCATTGCGTCGTAAGCATCTTTTACGGTGTACTTGCCCTGCGCCTGAGTGCCGCCAAAAGCCTTATCTGCCTGGTCGAAGAGGTCCTTTGCAACGAAGCGGCCCAGATATTCCGAATCACTCGATGCCAACTTTGCCTTTACCCAATCGGCTATTTGCTGAGAGGGGGATTGGGCTTTTTCACCTTCAACCTCTGGCCTTATGGGTGTTTCCCCCTGATTCAGTAACGGTCTGTCATATTCTTTTATATACTTTTCGAAATATGCCAAGCGTTCTGGATCTTCCATATTGACTTCAGCGGCGTGAATAGCGCCGTGCATGCCTTTTTCGGGTCCGGCTACCGATGTACCAGTAGATGCTTCGACGACGAACCAACCCCCCGATTCGTCTTGGTAAGTAAAGAACTGATGTTTTTTATCCAATCCCTCAATATCTAGTTTGACCGGCTTCCCACTTACCGTCTTGGTGCCGATAACTATTCTGCCGTCCGTAGTGTAAGTCTGGTAGTCATGAAACCCGGGTTTGTGCTGCGGTGTTTTTGGCTTCTTCGGTTCGGTTGGCGTTTTCGCCTTCTCAAACTTATCAAGCTCTTCTTTTGTCAGGAAATCGTGGCGCCCTTCCCGGTGCAAATCTTCGGCGGACTTAAAAGAAGTCCCAACCCCGCCCCTGCCGGGAACAATCCCCACGGGTGCAGACCTTCGGATTTTCCCGTCCGTCACATATCGGTTGCCTTTGGCGTCGATTCCGACTGTTTGCCCTTCGGCATTTGTACCGAGGATCTGTTCGCCTTTGGTCTCAAGTAACTCATGCGCCTTCCCCCAGGCGTCAGCGTACCCATGAGCCTGTTCAAACTTTCCCTCGTGCTCAGAGAAAACTGCATATGCTCGGTAATAAGCCCGTTCCTGCTCGGGCGTCAGGGATTCCTTGTACGCTTGCCGGCCACCTTTGCGCACATCGACATCTGACATGGCCTTGCCGCCGAGCTTTTCAAGCAGATCGTTCCAGTCCTTCCGGTTTTCTTCTATGTGCAGGCCGATTTCTTCAGGGCAGATAGCCATTAGTTATGTTCCTTTAAGAGTTTCTTTAAGCCCTCTTCAGCTTTTTCCGTTTCATCGATCATTATCTCAAGATCATGGCCCTTCACATGCTTGGCTACTTCTCTGATCCGATTCCATATTTCGTCAAAATCATCACCCCAAGCCACAATGGAGCCGACTGTTTTCGCAGGAGGCCCCTTGGGAAGCACGAAGTAATGGCCGCCGATCCTGCAATGCTTTCGGAGAACGATATTCTCGTCGTATTCTTTCGGCCAACTGATCGCCTGAGTCTTTTTCTCGTTTATCCAATCGGACCTGATTCTGACCAGGCCGCCGCGTTTGGCTATATATTCCGGTTGAATCAACTTCCCCTCGGCGCCGAACCACATGACATCAGGGAGGTTCCCGATCATCTTCTGATAGAGTTCATTTGGCGGAGACGGCAGTCTCATGCACGGATCGGTCAGCTTGCCCTTGCGTTCCTCGGTAGAGAAAAACATGCGATACTTTTTTGCTTTGAGGAAAGGCGCGAGCTTATCATTGATTGTTCTCAGATCTTCCGGCATCTTTTTGTATTTCACAACGCAGCCGGCAAAGGATTTGCCCTTTATCTCGGAGCCGAAAAACATATCATCCGGGTACTGTCCGTCGATTGACAGGCTGTCGGAGCCACCTTCTTCGCCTTCACCGCACGGGATAGGTTTTTCCAGGATGAATTCAACGTCCTGCGCGATTGCGCTTCCCAGATCGGCCTCAAGTTGAACGAGCCGATCATTCGAGAGTTGCAGTGTTTCACTGAACCAGGTTTCCATGTCTCCGCGACAAATATCGATCTTCACCCATGTGCCTGGATTTTCCTTCAAATACTCCCTGAGCTTTTCCATCCCTTGGACGACATCGTAGGGGCCCACTTCGATGCCGAGCTTCTTCGCTTTCTTTTTCCCCCAATCCCGGTAAAGCTCCAGGTTTTCTCCGAACCTCCCGCCGAATACCCGCTTATTTAACAGGGCCTTGGCTTTGGCTTCGATGTCCGAGGGAATTTGCAGCCCAAGGCTTTTTAGCAGTCTGAGTGTTTCATCCCCACGGGTTGCCAGATCAACTTGAAGATCTCCATCGAGAACATCAAAAAAGGCAAAAAGATCAACATCGTCCATCCCGGAAAAGAAATCATCTATCCGCGTAACTCCAGGCAGGCCCTTCCCGATGTAGCGATCCATGTTTTTCGGGAATTCGCTTTTCCAAGGGCTGTAATATTCAACGTGGCCGAACCATTTGGCGAGAGTCTGCGCAAACCCCGTAAAAAGCGAGTAGTCGTAAATCCTCAGGCATTTCGTCTTATATGACTGTATCAAGCTCTTCCTCACTCTCAGGATAAAGCGGACACGGATTCCAATCGTAAGGACCGTCCAGGAGCGCTTCGTCTGGAATCTCGATGCCATAGTCCATCAGCGTTTCTCCCCGATAATCCAATTCCCAAGCATGATCTGCGGGTGCAAAAAATGCGGATGCAGCCCGGATTTCTGCCAAATCCAGCCTTCGAGATTATCCCAAACGATCACATCCCCCCGAATCTTCGTCGATCCCATGACAAGGGCGCCCCTGGATTCGACAACCGTTTTAATCGCTTCCACAAGATTCATTGGCCCTCATCCCGCACGGGCGGCGCGGCTCCTGGTTCCGAGTGATAGGTTATATTGATGAGGAAGTTTTGAAGGTTGCCGCCGACGTTCCAGGCTTTCCAGACATCGATCACAATGCCCGGATTTTCGTCGAGCCAGCGTTGTTCCATTTTTTCAAGTTCATCTGCGTGAATGCTTCGGAAAACTTTCTTGAAATATTGCATCGTTAGGGCCTCCCCCGGTCAGATTTTAAACAGTTCTGTTCGATTCGCCGGCCTTCTTCTTCATGACGTGCGGCTTCATCTTCAAGTCGCTTTCTCGTTTCGGCTTTGGCAGCTTCGTCCATCTTGGGGATTTCGTCGTGGAGCTTGGTCAGATGATCGAGCGTGATAGCTGCGGCTTTGGCCGGTTCCAACTCTCCGAGGGCCTTGTTTATGGCCTCAAGTTGGCTCTTGGCAAAAGAAATATGATTTTGTCTTAAATTAGCGCCGACTTCCCAACCGTAGCCCATCGACTTATCGTACTCGCTGACAGCCTCATCTTTGCGGTCCAGCAAGTCATGATAGTCGTCGATGTAGTTTTTGAGAGTTTCTTCGACCTTGGCCTTTGCCTGTTCGAGTTTGGTCTTCGTCGTCTCAGGACTGTCTTTTTTGTTTATTCTGATGTCACGCGGCAACGAGTCCTCAAGAGTAAACTCTTCCTTTCTGGGGGGAATATCCTCGCCCCGAGGCCATTTCTCTTCGGGCTTTAATCCTGGTGCAGCCTCCCCGCCCTTTGGCTGCGCCCCTTCTTCCTGCTCCCCCGCGATATGTATATCTTTGCCGCCGATGTCTTCGCCTCCTTCTGGCTGTATCCCCGGTTGATTAGGCTCTCCTTGATGTCCTCGTATTGTTTCGGCACTGGGTTCTCCTTGTGGTTTTAAGGCATCCCTGCGTTTTGTGAGTGCGTCGATCCGGCTCTCGGAGGTTCGGAGCCGCTGCGTTAAATTCCCTCTGCGTTTCTCGTCTGTGACGAGATCGAGTTGCCTTTGCAGGTTGTCCCTGTCGTCTTGAGCGCCTCTTATCCGCTCGTTGAAGTCGTGAAGCTTCTTTGCGTCCCCCTCTGGAAGTTCAAAACCCTGTCCTGCAGGAAGACGTTTAAGACCGTTTTGCAGTTCATCGGCAAATTCAGGCGAGTACCTGGCAAGAACGTCCTCGGCGTTCCCCCGGAGAATGAACCCCTGGCCCGAAGGTAAAAGAAGCCCTTGCTTCTGGAGTTCTTCGGTCAATTCAGGACTGAAAGTGTCGTGAGGCGGCACATCATAGAATCTGAAATTATCGCCCCCTCGAGGCGGTGGTAGTTCTCCCCCACGTTCAGGAGATGGAAGGGCGAGTCGTCTCTCATGCTCAAGGAGAAGGCCCTGAAGGTTCGCACTCTGTTCAGGAGTGCGGACTGCGGGAGGAATGCTGTTGATATTATTGATCCGGCGCCGTATCTGGTTCGCGTCCATGAGACCGAACACCAAGCCGGTCCCGATTGCTTCCGGGGCTGCTTCTTTTGCGGCCTCGAAGAATCCCTTAGTCCCTATACCGTGCCGTTTTTCGATTTCGGCTTCAGTGCCGGCACTCACGGCCCCTTGGAGTCCAAAAGCACCCCCGGTTAATCCTATGTCTTTTGCGTATTCTCCATAGGTCGGCTTCATCCGGATTCCGGGAAGATACTCTGCCGCGCCTGCTTGCACAGCCCTTGCCGATGGTTCTGCCCGTCTTAGAAATCCAGCCGCCCCCTCCATGGCTGGCTTCGCAAATTTCAACGTCCCAAGAGTTGCAGCAGTAAGACTGCCTGAAACAAGGGCTTCCTTGTTGGCTATGCTGGAGGCTTCGGCATCGGAGATCCCAGGTTTTTGGGCCTTTATCCGCTCGGCCGCAACATCTTTTGTCTCAAGGCCCGCTTCCATACCGGCAACAACAGGGCCAAGAAAGGGTCCAGCAAAAGGGACAGCTTCTGCGGCAATGGCTGGAGCAAGGCTTATGCCCCCGGAGATAGCGCCCTTTACGATTCCTGTAACTGTTCGAGCTACCGGCCCCAAGCTCGGGTTTGGCTGGAGCCCCGGCGTCGTTTCCTGGAGGCGTTTAATATAGCTGGTTG
>JBELAB010000115.1:0-7921 GCA_049509275.1 Syntrophobacteraceae bacterium
AGGTATCGCATACGCAGTGAATGGTCTGTCAACTGCGCATAAGGACTACCTTGAGACCGGCGGCATCGGCATGCTCCTGGGAGAGGGCGCGCTGAACTATGGGTTGGAACAGACCCTGGAAATATATTACCGCATTCAGATTTGCAGGTTCGTTCAAATCAGTCCCGACTTTCAGTTCATACGGGACCCCGGCTATAACAGGGACAGGGGTCCTGTCGAGGTATACGGCCTGCGTTTGCACCTGAGTTATTGACTGGTATTGCGCTTAGGGGGGAGTTGAGATGATTGTCAGGATATTTGTGACAATCCACTCATCCGGCATTTGAGATACTGCATATAGGACAGCCTTGCAGGCGGAGGGGTTTTTCCAGCCCGCTTGCATCCAGCAGGTCCCGGTTGTTGAGAATATCCCGCACGGCTCCATCAGCTACAACCTCGCCGCCTCTTAAGACTATCGCCCTGGAACACAGGTCAAGAACCATATCCATATCATGGGTGGCTATGATTTTCGTGTGATCGAACTCCGAAAGCAGGCGTATCAGTTGCCGCCTGGCTTTCGGATCAAGATTGGATGTGGGTTCATCCATGACCAGGATGCTTGGGGACATCGAGAGAACGGTGGCGATTGAAACGGCTCTTTTTTCGCCGGCGGACAGTTTGTAAGGGGGCCTGTCTTTGAGATGGCCGGCCCCGACAAGCGCCAGGGCGCTCAGTGTCCTTTGTTTAACTTCGTCGGGCGGCAGGCCCAGGTTCGTTGGACCGAACGCCACGTCATCATAGACCCTGGGCAAAAAAAGCTGGTCGTCCGGGTCTTGAAAAACCATCCCCACTGTTTGGCGGATTTGCTTAAGTGTTTTTTTCGTTATTGGCATATCGCCTATCCGAACCGAGCCTTCCTGTGGGGTGAGGTATCCATTTAAATGCAAAAGAAGAGTTGATTTCCCAGCCCCGTTTGCTCCGACAAGCGCGACGGATTCGCCGTGAGTTATGCGAAAATTCACGCCGTTCAGCGCCGGTGTCCCATCGGGATAAGAAAATTTAAGCTCTTTTACCTCCACTATATGATGGCTCATATCAGCCTTCCCAGTTCCTGGCCAAGCCACGCGGGGAAGTTGTATAAACGAAGCAGTGTAAACAGGCCGCTCCACCCTGCCAAAAACAGCAAGTCCGATAAACGTATTTTTGATGACGCCACATGATGGATTTCTCCGTCAAAACCCCTGCACAGCATTGCGAGATGTATCCTTTGCGCCCTGTCCATGGTCCGCAAAAGCAACTGCCCGATCATGCTGCTGTAAACGCCCATCCCCAGTCCCTTATTGCCGAATGAGCGCAGGGCCCGCGCCCGCGCCATACGCGCGGCTTCTTCGCCCAACACGAAGATATATCTGTACACAAAGAGCAGTTGATTGGTGAAAGCTCCGGGGACACCCATTCTTGACAGGGCCGAACAAATCGAATCGAATCCGGTACAGGCAATCAATGCCAGCCCTGAGCCCGCTGTCAGCACGAACTTTACCGCAATGGATGCGAAGGACACGAAACCTCCGGAGACGCTAAAGAGTCCCAGGTCAAGGGCAGGACTGCGGTCCAGTATAGGATTGAACAGCGCCACAGAGAGAACGAATGGGGATGCAATCAGTAATTTTTTCATTATATACGAAAACGGAATGTTCCCTATTGTCATAATAGCCATGGGATAGATGACCATGGGCGCAAGTCCGGCTGGATCGTACTTATCGAACGATAGGACAACGGCTATGAAATAGATGGTGGTCAATACCTTTACGCGAGGATCGACCCTGTGGATCGGGGTATCTTTGCTCGAAAGAGCATCGAGGTGGCCTATATCGAAAAATGAAGACTCTATGCTTACCATTTCATCACTTATTCGTATTAGGTCTTTTTCTCTGGAAGGTCCTTATCCCAAATCCAATGAGGCAGACAAAGACAAGCGACATTGCCCCTCCCAGAAGGCCCGAAATGGAGGTCCCCGCACTTACCGAGGACCATGCGTCCTGTTGGCCCTGTGTGCTCTCGCTCTTCGCGGACTCCTCTGTCTTGTCTTTCCTGAAATTATAATCGGGAAAGACGGCTGTTTTTTTCTGCACGCCGGACAACAGGGCGTGTATCCCGCTCTCCGAGCTTTGCAATATCTTGTTCACGGAGCTCCTGGCAATCGACCATTCAAGGCCGTCGGGATTTGCGGAAGCAAACCATGAAAGAAAACTGCCCGTTAAGGCGGCAATAATGAGCAGCGTAATTAATACGGGTTTGATCGAGATTTGTTTGCCGCTTGAGGGTTCGGCCGCCATTTTGAGAACCCCGGGGCGGCTCCTGGTTACAAAACCGACAACAGAGGCCGTAACGAAGCCCTCGACAACGCCGATCACCAGGTGTAAGGGAAGCATCAGCAATACGAAAGTCTTGAAAGACAGCTCGGAAATATCTGAAAAAAAAGTCTCCGTTACAACCCCCAAAGCCCCCAATTGAAGCCCTATAATTGAGGCCGCCATGGCGGCCGCAAGGATTCGTTTCCGTTCCGGGCTGTTTGCGGCAATTCTTTTGTAGATCAATGGGAATGCAACGAAACAGGGGAAAAATCCCATGTTGAAGATATTACAGCCGAGAGCGAGCAGGCCTCCGTCCGCAAAGAACAGGGCCTGAATTGTCAGGATCGAGGCCATGGTAAGAAAGGCTGCATACGGTCCGAGCAAGACGGCCAGAAGCATTGCGCCTCCGAGATGACCGCTTGAGCCTGTTCCGGGAATGGCGAAATTGATCATCTGAACGGCAAAAACCAAAGCGCCTAAAACCCCCATCAGGGGAATTTTCCGGTCATCGATTTCTTCCTTGAGTTTCCTGGCGCTATAGACTGTCAGCCCTGCCGTCGCAACCAGCATTACGCCGCCGACAGCCGGTGAGATCAGAGCGTCGGCCATGTGCATAATCGTTCTCCTCCAGAAACGTGATGCCCGTGTGAGCGCGATTCATTTCCCGGTTCGCAAAATAAAAAAGGCCAAGCAGCTCTCCACGAGCATTTGGCCTTCCTGAGCCAGAATCTGAGTGATGCTTTACGGAAATTCCCCAAGCTTCATGCCTGATTTATCCGCAAAATAGCAAGCGGACGCCGGACAGTCAAATCTTTTCTCTCCAGTCTTTAAGGTATCGGAAGGCGCGCCTTGCAGCCTCCTCTGCATTTTGCGAATAGGTATAGAGCTCCACCGTGACGTAACCAGCAAACCCCGTATTCTTTATGGCTTCCAGTACGCCCGGAATATCTATGGCCCCCTCGCCCGGCATCAGATGGTGATGCCTTCGTGAAGAGTCGATATCCTCGAGGTGGAAATGGGGGGCGCAATCCTTTAGCTGCAATACAAGGGCGCACGGGTCCTCACCTACACAGAAAAAGTGGCCGATGTCGAAGTTCAGGCCGAAAACCGCCGGGTCGAGCCTTTTGTAAATCTCCAGAAATTCAGAGCTGTTTTCGATAAGAAGCCCGGGTTCGGGCTCGATCAGTATCTTGATTCCCTTCCGGCGAGCCCTGCCCTCCACGGCTCTTAGGCCGTCAAGAAAATGCCGAATCCCTTCTTCGCGGCTAATCCCTTCCAAAGGTCCGCCGGGTTCTGTAGAGATGTGCCGCGCGCCAAGCTTTTCAGCCAGGTCGATGCACTTGAGCGTATATTCAATTCTTCTTGCCCTCTGGGCCGGGTCTATTTCTATCCAGGAAGGGTGGTAAGTGTCTCCGTCGGCGTTGTGCATAAACGCATTTATGTTCGAGATTTCAATGCGCTTTTCGGCCAGAAGCTTCCGGGTTTGCCTTATGTCCTCACCGGTGAAATAGAGCGGGTAGGCATGAGGGACGTCGGCCATAATTTCAATTCCCTCGTAGCCGATGCCGGCAACAAGGGAAATGGTTTCCGAAAGAGTGCATTGGAGAAACGCGTTTGAGCTGAAAGCAAATTTCATTTAACGATCCGATTCAAAAATACATCTCTAAGGTAATCGAAGGCTTTCCTTGCCGCCTGTTCGGGGTTTTCCGGAAAGGTATAAAGTTCCACTGTCCCGAACCCTTCATATTCGATGCCGGCCAGCGCCCGGGAAATATCTTCGAAGTCGATGTCCCCCTCTCCGGGAATAAGATGGTAATGCTTTCGGCCGCTGATATCCTCGAGGTGAATATGAAAAATCCTTGAAGCAAGCCTTTGCGCCACATCAACCGGCGCCTCCCCTGCAAGATGGCTGTGGCCAAAGTCGAGGTTGGCCCCGAAGTTTTCCGCGCCGACTTCCCGGATCAAAACCGCCAACTCTTCCGCCCGTTCGACAAGAAGCCCCGGCTCATATTCCATGCCCACCCGGACATGCCTGGCAGCGGCGTATTCGACTATCTCAAAGATCGACTGCTTAAGCAACGCCAACGATTTCTCGGGCTTCACACCAGGGACCATCCTCCCGGAAGTCACGCTCACGTTCCGGCAGCAGAGACAAGCGGCCATGTCGATGCACTTTTTCGTGAACTCGACCCGCCACTTTCGAGCGTCCCGCTCGGGGTTGGCGAGCGATGGCTCGAACAGAGGCTCCCAGAACTTCGCCCCGTAATAGCCGACAGCGGTATTGGCGTTTATATTGGCTGCCTCGATCCGGTTCTTTTTAAGCGAAGCTGCAACTTCGTCAAGGTCGGGTCCCGTCGTCGAGAATGGATAGAGGTGTGGGACATCGGCAAGGATTTCCACGCCCGAATACCCGCTTTTGGCAATGATTCCGATTGCCTCGGCGACCGAAAACCTGACGAACGCATTGGTGCTGAAGGAAAGTTTCATGTTATGCTTTTTATATTCCATATCTCGCGGAGCGTCGACAATAGTGGACACCTGTCTTAAAGAAGTCGCTGCAAATCTTCGCGAGAAAGCTCACAGTCCTTTAGAATCTTGGCCATGAGTCCGGAACCTATCGTTTAACCCGTATGCACTTGAATTACCGTGGATCGGCCATCAGGATGCCGTATGTAGTGGTGACTTCCTCTGATCCGGATAAATTCAAATCCGGCTTTAGCCAACGCGGCCATCAGGGTCTTGCCTGTTAGGGCCGCAAGCCTCGTCATACGGTCACGCTCACTTCCTGGACACCAACGAAGTCGAGCGTTTCCACATCCTCACTTTCAACCTCCAGGCACAATTCAATAGCCTCTCTTATGCGTCTGACAAGTTCATCGAGAGACTTGGCCTGGGGATGACGCCCCGTATGGCAGGAACCGAAGCAACGTAGTAGCTTTCCCGATCACGTTCTATGATTACACTGAATCGTTTGGTCATGTCGGGTCACCTCAACTGTAAATTAATACACGTGCGCCGGTTTGTGCCGCGAAGAGCCACCGGTCTAAAAGCTAACCGGACAACACTACCCCAGCCCCCCTACTCCCTGCCCCCCGGCAGCATGCCTTGCCCAGGGGCAAAACAGTACACGATGGGGGTAAAATGCCGCTTTCGACTACGACATCTATGGTGATTCCGCCCCTCGCATTCCAAATGCCGATCACCCGGATAAACTTTGGCGACATGGCCTCCTTCAGGCGATCATGGATGTAGACGGTGCAATCTTCGTGAAAGGTGCCATAGTTACGGAAGCTCCCCAAAAACAGCTTCAGTGATTTGCTTTCCACCAGTAGATCGGATGGAACATAATCCACCACTATTGCGGCAAAATCGGGCTGGCCCGTTATTGGACATAGCGTAGTAAACTCGGGGGCGCTCAGGCGAACCACATAGTCGGTGCCCGGATGCGCGTTTTGAAATGTTTCCAGGATCGCCTTTTGCGGGGTCCCGGCTATCTTCGCTCTTTTTCCAAGCTGGGTAAATTTCGTGGTGTCAGGGGCCATTTTCAATCCATTTCAACGGCGAGGCGCCGCGGCCAAGTCATGGCGCATATAGCGTCGGATCGGCAATTCCCGCTTCGGCAAAACCCTTTCTGCGCAGGATGCAACTGTCGCACCTCCCGCATGCCCTGTCAACTGAATCGGGATCGTAGCAGGAGTGGGTCATCGAGAAGTCGACCCCGAGTTCCACTCCTTTTTTTATGATCTGCGCCTTGGTCATTTTAATAAGAGGCGTATGGATGCTAATGCTCATTCTACCCTCGACGCATTCCTTCAGGGCGAGGTTTGCCATTTTTTCGAAAGTTTCAATGTATTCCGGCCGGCAATCGGGATATCCCGAATAGTCCAGGGCATTTACACCTATAAAAATATCGGCGGCCTTTAGCGTTTCCGCCCATGCAAGGGCCAGTGAAAGGAAAACCGTGTTCCGGGCAGGCACGTAGGTGACCGGGATTCGGCTCTGCATCTCCTCAAGCGGAACATCCTTGGGCACCTCGATTCCGGATGTCAGTGCGGAACCGCCTATCGCATCGAGGGGAAGGGACAAAATGAGATGGTCCCTTGCGCCAAGCGCCTTTACAACCCGTTTAGCCGCTTCAAGCTCTGCCCTGTGGCGCTGGCCGTAATTGAAACTAAGCGCGAAGGCCTCATAGCCCTCGTGTTGGGCGATCGCCAGGCAGATTGTCGAATCGACCCCTCCGGAAACCAGCACAACCGTTTTTTTCTTTAACTCAGCCATTAGAAATCTTGTGCTACTCGCTTTTTTAAAATAGGATCCGAGGCCGGAATACGGACCCGGGCCGCGGTGGAGACATCCCTGATTTCCCATTCGTAGAACCGGACCGGTAGTTTCGAAAAAATCTCATCGTTTTGGGGACTCGACTCCACTATGGGCCTTTTTGCCTGAGGTGTGCGCAATGAGCGAAATATCAATCGTACTGGTAACCGCCGGAAGCGCAGAGGAAGCTGCGGCCATCGGACGCACCCTAGTCGAGGAACGCCTGGGGGCCTGCGCCAATATAGTGCCTCGCATACGGTCCATTTACCGGTGGAAAGGTAAAATTTACGACGAACAGGAGTTTCTTATAATCATCAAAACCAGGACCTCACTGTTCGAAGCCGTCCAAAAAAGGGTCAAAGAACTGCACAGCTACGAAGTTCCCGAAATAATATCCTTTCCCGTCGCCCGGGGATTGCCGCAATACCTTGAATGGGTGCAGGCGGAAACGGCAGGCTGACACTGCCCCGCTTCCAGGCGGATTCCCTCGTGGGCTTGCAGATGCCGGATGATCTGAAACAGATTAGCCGCTTTATGTTTATCTATAGCTATCCTTGCGGGCATCGACAGCCAACATGTAGACGATGCTCTCTTTTTCGTCGACTTCGTAAAAGAAACGATAACTGCCGATTCTATACCGCCACGTCTCAGGTTGGTAATTCTTAAGTTTCTTGATGTTCTTTCCAAAATGGGGGTTGCCCCTGACTTGAGGATAGACGTGATCTTTGAGTTTTTTGGCAATCCTTTCACCCTGTCCCTTGAAATCCTGCGACAAGTCCTGAAGAAACTGATCGGTCTCAAATATCTTGAATTTAGCCAACCATCCTGCCTTTTTTCACGATTATATCGCCATGGCCCTTTTCGAGCTTCTTGAGCAGTTGGGCGTTTGAGAATATTTCTTGCATTTCAAAATCGTCTGCCAAGATTTCCTCATCGAGCTTTCTCAAGGCAAGGGTCTCTATCAGGTTGGCGATACTTCGATTGTCCTCAGCGGCAACGCGATTGAATTTTTCGTAGATCTCATCACTCAGCCGCAAAGTGATTGTCTTAGGCATTCACATGCTCCTTCGTTCAGATTCATTCTAAATAATTCTAATTGATTCAGGCGGATTTTCAAGCTCTATCTCACAACATCGATTTTTTCTCGACTAGTGAGCGGCATGACAGACCCTTTCAATCCGTTCCGCCAAACGCCGCGCCGCCAGATTGCCCTCAACGCGCAAATAGAGTGCGATCACCAAGGCGTCTTTAGGGTTTGGGTCTTCAAGCTC
>JBELAB010000116.1:0-7862 GCA_049509275.1 Syntrophobacteraceae bacterium
GATCTTCCGCCGAAATTTTCGGGTTGCGCTTGGTATATTTGAGGAGCAGCTCTTTGGTCTCGGGGTTCATGAAGTCCTTCTCGTGAGGGAAAGTTGCGACTACACCGCCCGAGATGTCGCAAAGGATCTCTGCTTCCCTGTAAACAGCCTCACCCGACAAGCATCGGCCCACGTTGCAATAGATCGAATTGGGAATGTAAGATCCGGGTCCGTAGGGGACAACGCCTATGCCCGGTATGTAAACTTCCGGTTTACCCAGGTCGGAAGCCGTGTATCCGGCCGCATAACCCAACTCCGTGGTCATGATGATCTCGGACAGCTTCTCCCTGACGTGGGATGCCTTGTGAACGTTGTTGACCTCGGCTGCAAGGGCCGCGGTCCCTAAGAGCAGATCGCCGATGGCCGGCTTGCAACCTGAATATGAATGCCGGTGAAACAGAGCGAAAAGGAGAGCCAGCACTCCTCCGTGCTGCCATTCACCCGCCATGAACACCCTTTCCCACGGAATAAAGCAGTCCTCAAAAATCATATAGGAATCCGTGGCGCCTTGCATGAACCCTCGCTTGAAGTGTTCTCTGGGCCTGAGGTTATGAGCGGTCATTACCTGCGTCAGCCCGTCCCAGTCTCCGGGAACGGCAAAGGCCACTGCGTAGTCTTTATCTTCGGGGCGCAATGCCCGGGTGGGCACCACCAGGACCTCGTCCGCAACGGAGGCCTCCGAGATGTGCACCTTGCATCCGCTGACCACTATGCCGTCCTTGAGCCTCTCTTTGATATGCACATAAGCGTCCGGATTCGGCTGCTCGGCAGGCCGCAGCATCCTGTCGCCCTTGACGTCTGTCTGAGCGGCGCAGCCAATCAAGTCCTCGGTCTGAAAACGCACCAGCCACTTCTTGAAGTTCTCATGGTACTCGGTGGCGCCGCTGTTGACCTTGTCCGCTTCGTATGAAACGTTGTAAATGGCATTAGTGGCGTCGCACCCCATGCAGCGCTGGATGCAGCCGCCCACCTTCTGGCATAGGAGGCGGGTCATGTCCTGCTTCTTGTGCAGGTCGTCGGTGTTCTGGTGAACGTGGGTAAAACGATTGATCCTCTCACCCGTGAGATGGGAGATAGCCGTCAACAAGGCTTCATTCTCCGGCTTGGCCGCCTCATCGTACGTGGTCCCTATGGTATTGAGGCATGCCATCTGCAGTTCGTCTGTGCGGTCGATGAGACTGCCGTTGAAATAGATGTTGCGCTTCATCTTGGCCAGACTTTGGATGTGCTGTTGCTTCGTTCTCATTTTGCCTCCTGACAGAAAGGGTAATAAAGTTGGAATAGGGGTCAATACCGTTCACTTAAGGTGGCTAAAGGTTTTGTGAGGCAGGCTGGAAAGCCTGCCCACAGTTGATGCGGTTTGTACTTCAGTGAACGGTATTTTGATCCGCGGTCCTTAGCTCCTTACGCAGGATGTTGCACACCGCGTTCTGAAAGATACTTAACAAATTTCACAAACTTGGGCAACGTGTACTTCACCGGGTTTTGCCAAATTGGCTCCATGGGGCAACGGCCAAGACTTCCTTATGGCAAGCCGTTCAAACCTCATGACTCCCTCGATTGCCTTTCTGCCGGACAAATGATGCCACGAACTGAGGATGAGCCTGCGGACTGCTTCGGCAGGCTCATCAGTGCTCAGGCAACTCTTTCTATGATCGTGGCAACGCCCTGGCCTCCACCCACACAGGCGTTAGCGCATCCATAGCGTCCGCCCCTCTTCTCCAGTACGCGGGCCAGAGTTCCCACGAGTCGAATTCCGGTGGCTCCAAGGGCATGCCCAATGGCGACTCCGCCGCCCATCACATTGACCTTGTCCGGATCGAGCCCCAGTTCTTTAATGCAGTTAAGAGCTACAATGGAGAATGCCTCGTTGATCTCCCAGTAATCAACGTCTTTGGCTTGCAGCCCCGCCTTTTGAAGGGCTTTTTGGCTGGCGGGCACCGGTCCCGAGCCCATGATGGTGGGGTCCACACCCGCGAACCCGATGGACTTTATGGTGGCCAGAGGCTTAATTCCTTTTGCCTGTGCCGTTTCCTTGGACATCAATACCATTGATGAGGCCGCCGCGTTAAGGGGCGACGAATTGCCCGCCGTAATCTGGTGGTCTTTCTTGTAAGCCGGAGAAAGTTTTGCCAGATCTTCGAGCTTCGTATCCGCTCGCACCGCCTGGTCCGTTTTCACGGTCATGACGGTGCCGTCTGCCTGCACCGCCTCGATGGGCAGTATCTCACCATCGTAAAAACCCTCTGATTGGGCCTTTGCGGCCAGTTGGTGAGACCGCAGAGACCACTTGTCCATATCTTCCCGGGTCAGGCCGGATTGAGCGAGCAACTTTTGAGCGGTAAGTCCCATGTTCATGGTCGTCATCATGTCCCAGTGCAGGTATTCCGGGGCCGCGAACAGGGCCAGGTTCGGAGCAATCAATCCACCCCCTGTCGTTGATTGCCCCATGGGTACCCTCGTCATGTGCTCCATTCCTCCCACCATGACGATGTCCGCGTTATTGGTGGCAACTTCCAGAAAACCCATATGAATGGCGGCCATGGAAGAACCGCACTGCTGGTCTACGAATTTGGCTGCTACGGTTTTGGGGAAGTTGGCCAAAAAAATCGGGAAACGGCCTCCGTAGGCCCATTGTTCGCCAACAGCGGTGGCGCACCCTACGATGAAATCTTCGATTTCCTCGGGTTTGATTCCTGTTCTCCTGGCCAGTTCGGGGAGTAATTTGGCCAACAGCTCATCGGCCCTCATTCTGCCGAAAACGTCTCTTGCCGGGTCTTTGGGCCGGCAACGTGATTGAGCGGTCCTGAGGTATCCTGCAATGACTACGTCTCTCATTTGCGTGTCTCCTTTATAGTTATACTTTTGGTCCTGCGTTAGACTGGGTAAAAGCTTTTACCGGATTCGGCCATCTCTTTCAGTACAGTTGCGGGTTGGAACCGCGCCCCGTATTGCTTCTCGAGCTCAACCAGCTTGCCGTACACGTTGGCGACGCCCCACTTGTCCGCATAGCGGAATATCCCGCCCCTGTACGGAGGAAATCCGGCGCCGTAGATCATGGCCAGATCCATGTCTTGCGGCCTGTCGCAAACTCCCTGTTCGATCATTAGCCCAGCCTCATTTATTGCGAGGGCGAGCATCGTGTCGATTATCTCCTGGTCGGAGACCTTCCTGGGGGAAATCCCGTTGGCGCTTAAATAGTTTGCTACGACGTCCACAACCTTCTTGTTGGGTACGGGCTTGGCGCCGCTGTAATCCATGTAGCCCGCACCGGTTTTTCTTCCGTAGCAACCCGTCTGATAGATAAGCTCGGTAAGCGGGTGGACCTGGTATCTGTCACCGAGTCTTTTCTCAAAAGTCTTGTTTACGCGATAGCTGATGTCGATGCCCGTCAGATCGGAAAGCTCAGCGGGGCCCATGGGCATTCCGAAGTCCTTTATTACCCTTTCCACTTGATTTGAGTCCACGCCGTCCGCCACCAGATACACAGACCCGCCAAAAAGACCTCCAAGCTGCCTCGACACGTAAAAACCCGGCGCATCATTGACTACGATGGGTATTTTTTTGATGGCGCGCGCGAAGGCCACCGATGTTGCCAGAGTCTGGTCGGAAGTCTTCTGCGCACAAATGATCTCAAGGAGCTGCATGCGGTGGGCCGGATTAAAGAAGTGCAGGCCGATCATTCGCCCCGGATCTTTGAGCACTGAAGCTATTTCGGTAATGGGCAAAGCTGAAGTATTCGTGGCAAATATCGTTTCGGGCCGGCAGATCTCATCGAGCTTTTTCCACACCCCCTGCTTGACGCTCATCTCCTCGAGCACGGCCTCGATCACCAGGTCCGCGTCTTTCGCGTCCTCCAGCAACGTGGTCGTTTTCAATCGCTTGTCCAGCATTGACTCCACGTCAGCCTGGGTCATCTTTTTCTGCTTGATGGGGTAGTCGAAGGTTTTCCTGACCGAAGCGACGCCTTTATCCAGAGCCTCCCGGCTGATGTCCCACAGGGTCGTATCAAAGCCCCCTCTAAGCAAAAGGTTCAAGATCCCCGACCCCATGACTCCGCCACCCAGCATCACTGCCTTTTTGATCGGGGCCGGTTTGAGGCCCTCAATTCGTGGAAGCCTTCCGGCGGCCCTGGTATTGAGGAATATGCCGATCAGGTTCTTGGCCACATGTGAAACCGCGCAATCGCAAAACAGAGCGCCCTCTTGACGGATATCGGCCTCTATGTCGAACGACAGGCCCTTTTCTACGGCTTCGATCACTTTGAATGGCGCCAGGTATCCTTTGGCTTTCGACATGGCCATGAACTTGGCGCCGTTCGCCATCGCCTTTAGCTCGGCCGCGCTTGGAAGCCGGGTGTACCTGTTGCGGGTTCGCACATTATCGAGCTGGATTGCGCCTGAGATAAATTTGTTCGCTGCCCCCAAGGCAGCCGGCACGAGGCTCTCCGCGTCCACCATCTCATCGATGAGCCGTCTGGACAGGCCCGTTTCGGCATCGATCGGGCTTCCGGCGGTCATCATCTCCAGGGCATTGGGAAGCCCAATGAGTCGAGGCAGGCGCTGAGTGCCTCCCGCACCCGGAATAAGCCCGACCTGGACCTCCGGCTGCCCCAGTTGGACGCCTTTGGCAGCCACCCTGTAATGACACGCCATTGCGATTTCGAGCCCTCCGCCGAGCGCATTGCCATTGATCGCTGCTATCACAGGCTTGGGGCCCGTCTCGATCTGGTTGAGAAAGTCGGACATGGCCTTCACTCTGGGCAGCAGGCTCTCTTTTTCCGTCGCTTTGTAAACCTCCCTGAGGTCCGCGCCTGCTATGAAGTTTTTCCCGGTGCCCGTCAGCACGACGGCCTTGATGTCCTGGTCCTGGAAGCCGCCGGAAATAGCCTCGGCCAGCTCCAACACGAAGTGCCCCGAGAGCTGGTTTACCGGTGGATTGTTCATGAAAAGCACTGCTACGCCATTGTGAATTTCTACTCTAACATTCTCGAAGTCAGTCTTCATCCTCATTAACTCCTTTCGCCGGGTCCGATCGCCTGCATCTGCCGCTCTCGGCCCTGCAACGCGTACTTCCATTCCTATTGGGTTCTTTCGTGAGCGGGGCTCGCCATAACCGCTGATGTGAGAAGCTCGGTTACCTGCTCAATCTCCTCCATCTTATCCACGTGAGCCGATTCGCGTAATACCAGCCATCGCATGGACATATGGCTGAAGGCCCCGAGAAACATGTTGCGGAAAACCCTGGAATTGACCGTGCCGCGAAAAACACCGGCGGCTTTCCCCTCCTCTACGACATCCTCGATTAATCTGCAGTAGCTGCGGAATATTTCAAAGGGCTTGGACCTGTGGAACCTGTCATTGGTGTGGAGTCGCAGAAGAAACACTTGCAGAAACTCCCGGTCACTCAAGAAACTGGAAAAATGGTGCTTGATCAGTGTGCGAAGCTTATGATCCGGGCCCTTGATGTCGAATGCGCCGGCGGCCTTTTCCAGATAGGAGCCGAGTCGATTTGCGGCTATAGAAAGAAGAATGTCTTCCTTGCTCTGGAAGTACTCGTAAATTGTCCCATCCGCTACGCCCGCCAGGCTGGCAATCTCGGATATGGTAGCCTTGGCGAAATCTTTTTCTGCGAAGACTTTCTTCGCCGCGTCGATTATGGCATCCAAACGGTTTACTCGTACGCCTTCCGGCGGACTGTTCGTTAAGATCATCGAATCCACCAGATTCACCACATCTTCGAAATCCGACTCGCCCGACTCCACTTCGGCGATTGTCAGGGCGCTGATGGTTTCCATGTCCAGGGTCCCGAGAATCACATCACGCATAAGCCGAATGGGGGCATCAACGCGAAATCTTCCCTCTTTGACCCCCTGAGCCAATATTGAAGACACTATACGGGTGTATTCGCGCAGGATGTCATAAGCAGGACTGGAATAAAACTCCTTAAAGGACCGGCATTCCATAAGGAGCAATCGGGCATAATCACTGTGGGCGTCATGGTAACGGAGTTGGAGCCATATAACCTTTTGCAGTTGGCTCTGCACGTCCGGGATCCCTGCCAGATGCTCCTGCAAAAGGGCCAACTGATTTTTCAGTTTTTCACCGGGCACCGAGAAAAGAAGATCTTGCTTGCCCTTAAAATACTGATAAATAACAGAATCAGTCACACCGGCTCTACGAGCGATCTCAGAAATGGACGAACCGGCAAAGCCCTTCTGCGACATAACTTCTTCGGCTGCCGCCAGGATCTTCCATTTTGTCGCCGAGGCAGCGCCGTTTCGCTGGCCCGGCTCAACATCATCGCTCATATGACCGCTGACTGACTGCATGGATTTTGAATCCTGTTCAATGACGATGAAGTGGTGAAATAAATAGTATGCCGATCTTGACAAGATTAGCCTAACATGATAGTCGAACCATTGTAAAGAATATTTTTTTTCGTAATGAAATTCTTGGATGATGACTGATAGGTTAATCAGTCAAGACGGCACAGCGGACCGAACTGTTTAACTGGAAGGAAATAGGGTTCAAAATTCAGACTGAATGATATTCTATTGATGGAAGGAGACAATAATGGGAAAACGAATACTGAAAACAAAGCTTTGCGACATGTTGGGAATCGAATATCCAATTTTGAGCGCAGGAATGGGTCCCACGCTGATAGGTGAAACGACCGGCGCTCCTGTGGAACTGGTTGTAGCCGTGTCGGAGGCTGGAGGGCTCGGGGTCCTTGGAGGAAGCGGCTATTCGGTGGAGCAGCTCCGGGATGCTATCCGGGAGATAAAGGCGCAGACAGACAAACCGTTTGGCGTGGACCTTCTTCTGCCCAAGAGTGTGGCGCCTCAAGCGAGTGGCGGCCTAAAAGAAATGCCGCTCAGCGAGGTGCTCAAAAAGCTTCCGGAACCGCATCGGGAGTGGATCAAGAAAGTGAGGACGGAGATGGGGCTCCCTGAGGTGGATGTCATGATAAGGTTGAATTCCACCACCAACCGTCCGAAAGAGTCCATCCAGGTATGCATAGAGGAAAAGGTGCCTCTTTTTTGCGCCGGTCTCGGAAATCCCGGCTTCATGCTGGAGGAAGCTCATTCAGTCGGAATGAAGGTGCTCGGGATTACGGGTAATTCCAAAAATGCCCGCCGCATGGCTGAATCGGGCCTGGATCTCATTGTGGCCCAGGGACATGAAGGGGGAGGGCATACCGGAAGGATTGGGACGATGGCATTGCTGCCCCAGGCCATAGATGCCGCCGCGCCCGTACCGATCCTGGCCGCAGGCGGCATCGGAGACGGCCGGGGTCTTGCGGCTGCATTGGCCATTGGCTGCATAGGCGTTTGGGTTGGCACGCGTTTTCTTGCAACTGATGAAGGAGGCGCATTACAGGCAAACAAGCAACGAATTCTGGATTCAACCGATGAGGATACCCGTGTCAGCACTGCTTATACCGGTAAGACCTTGCGAGCGAGCCTGAATGGGTACCATAGGTTGTGGGACGAATCGGGTCTTGATCCCCTACCGTTCCCTACTCAGGTCTTACTTTCGTCAGCGCTCCTTTGGGGCTTCATCAAGACCGGCAAGACCGACTATATCGGTGGTCTCGCAGGTCAGGTATCCGGGTTGATCCACGATATTAAGCCCGCGCGGCAGGTTGTGGAGGAGATGGTGGAAGAAGCGGTGGACATCCTGACCAGGAAGCTGCCGGCCAGTGTGGTCGCCAAATAGATCTGCGGCCGCTCTGTTCACATTGCGCCGCGTAGCGGCGAGGGGGTTCGGGGGGCACGGCTCCCCACGCTCTTGAAGAATATTACTTGATACTTTCTTGAA
>JBELAB010000117.1:0-7849 GCA_049509275.1 Syntrophobacteraceae bacterium
AGGCGCATGAAATCATACCGTATGTACATCGGAACACGCAAGTGCAATGCCCAACAGACCGGTCCGGGGGCTTTGGGGACGCACCACTGCCCCGGCAGTTGCCGGACTAGTGCAGTGTCAACTAAGTTCCTATAGGTAAGGACCTTCAGCCCGTCATTCCGGCGAAGCCTGCCCCGGAAGTGTCTAGTCCGGGGGCCGGAATCCAGCGTCTTTTCAGTTGGTTAAAAGCACTGGACTCCGGCTTTCGTCGGGGTGATGATTCCTTGCAACATGTCATAACTTTGTTGACAACGTATTGGTGTCCTGAGTCATTAATTAGTTACCGAATTAATGGTGGGCAAAAGCAGAGCGTTGCCCACCGCTGATTGGTGGGCACGTAAAACGTGCCCACCCTACGAAATTTATGCAATGAACTTGTGACTCAGGACACTATTGTTTCGCAAATAACCTTGAGAACCATCTCGGGTGTGATTTCACGGATGCACCTCCAGTCCGGGCAGGGCTTTCTTGTGAAACAGGGCGAACAGGGAAGCTCCAATCGTATGATCGAATGAATCTTACCGTAAGGGCCGGTTCGCGCGGGAGCTGTGGGTCCGAAGATCGCGAAAACGGGCACGTTCAGGGCCGCCGCCAGGTGCATCGGCCCCGTATCGGGGGATACCAGGAACTGTGCGTCCCGAATTATTGCCCCAAGCTCTTTAAGGCTTGTCTTTCCTGCAAGAGAGACAGCGCGTGCGTTGGACAAGCGTGCAACTTCATCTCCAAGCGCCGCATCCGATCTGCCGCCGATAATAATTGAAGGAATGGGCAGAAGGGAGGCTAAGCGGCCGAAATGTTCGGCGGGCCACCTCTTCACCAGGGTCCCGGCCGAAGGGGCGATAACCGCGTAGCGCCGCATACTCTTCACAATCCCGGGAACTTCACCCAGGGGAGGAAGCTCGAATACCGGGGCGGCCGGCTCGCAGCCAACGAATTCGGCAAACAGAAGATTTTTTTCAACGGCGTGCAGTTCGGTGTCTGTCCTTACCCTGTACTTGTAGGAAAACTTCGCCCCCTCTCGCGCGTTCTCAAAGCCGACCCTCTCCCCGGTCCCCGTGAAAAGACTTATCGCCGCGCTCCTGAAAAGCCCCTGAAGATCGATCACCAGATCGAATTTCTCGTTTCGCAGCTCCCGCCTCAGCTTTCCAAGCTCCGAGCAGGTACGCGGAAGATTGCCGGGCTTTTTCCAGGAGTCTTTGTCTATGATCCAGAGCCTGTGAATGAGGGGATGGCCCTCGATTATACCGGCAAAAGCTTTCGCCACGACCCAGTGGAGCTCGGCTTTCGGGAATCGGAGGCTCAGCGCATGAAGAACCGGCAGGCTATGAATTACGTCACCCAGAGAGCTCGGCTTTATGATGAGAATCTTGCGCAAGCCTGAAGGCGGAACGCGGAAGTTTTTCATGGGTCCCGGACCTCTTTTCCAGTTGCGTGCATCAAGTTCCATCCCCCTGCACATTACCCACTTCTTCCGATTTCAACAAAGTCTCTACCGCGTAAAGGACATCATTTACGGAGATATCGGCCATACACCGGTGGTCGGTCGGACATTGCCTCTTGAGGCAGGGGGCGCACTCGGTTTCCTTGCGCACCAATGAGAATCGCGAGCATAACGGAGAAGTGGCGCAATGATCTGTCGGGCCGAACAGCGCGACTATCGGGCGGCCGAAGGCCGCAGCCATGTGCATCGGGCCTGAATCATTAGTTATTACGAGCTGCACGGATGCGAGAAGCGCCATCAACTGCCGCACGGAAGTCCTTCCGATCATGTTCAGCGGCTTCGAACGCATCCGGGACTCAATTTCAGAGCCAATCTCGGCCTCCCCCGGCCCACCCACGAGCAGCGATTCATATCCAAAGTCGGAGGCAAGAGCGTCGGCAACCTGTCCGAACCTTTCCGGATACCATCTTTTTGCGGAACCGTACGCAGCTCCCGGATTTATCGCGGCCCATTTTCCAGGGCCCAGGACATCGCCGGCCCAGCGCATTTCTTCATCCGTACACTGGAGGCGAAGCTCTTGCCCGGCGTTAGGAATCCCCAACTCGGCGAGCATATTCATGTAATATTGAGTATGATGCAGCCTGCGCGCCTCTTTTGTTACCCGAATCGCATGCGTAAGGAGTATTGCGCGCCCGTCCGTACCATACCCGGCGCGCGTTTTTATCCGGGCCAGCTTAACCATAATCGCAGCTTCAATGGCGTTCTGAAAAAGGATGGCCATGTCGAATCGCTCCATGGCAAGCAAACGGCAAAACTTCCAAAGACCCCTGATCCCCCTGTGAGGGCCTCTTTTGTCGTAGACGATTACGCGGTCGCAGAAAGGATGCGGGGTCATGAGTTCGGAAACAACGGGATTTGCGGCCAGTACGATCTCCGATGATGGAAAAGCCGCCCTGACCGAGCCCATGGCCGGGGTGGTCATAACGGCGTCCCCGATCCAGTTTGTGGATCGCACCAGTATTTTCATGATATGAGATCTGTCGAGCTTCAGCATTTTATTCCGGCCTTGCGCAAATCGGGGCAGTCGCCGCTAAGTTCCTGAGCGCGAACCCTGCGAAGGTCATCTATTTTAACCCTTCCGTACCGCTTATTTCCACCCGTTCCGGACCCCCGCTGAAAAGCCTGCAGAATAATGCAGCAGGTTAATTTAGAGGCTTTCCCGGGATGTTTTTCCGAAAAGGCGATTCTCCATAACATATACCTGACAGAATTTCATGAAAACTAATCGTTTCGGAACCTGGTGGCCCCTGAAATTCCCGCAGGCTCCAAGCCCCTTTGGTAAACCAAACCTTGCCTGCTTGCACCCGCGCTGATATGATTCCTCGATTTTGAAATCGACCTGTACAGGAGAAACGGGATGAGGCGAGCCGGCATTGCCGAGACCTGCATCGGAATTCTCATACTGGCGCTTCTGGCCGGAATAACCGGTTGGGTTTATTTTGCGCAGTCGCTGTTCGATCCGGGATTCTATAGTGTTACTGTCCGGCAGGAGGGCAATGGCTCCTACCGCAAGAACTCCCTGCCCTCTCCCGGTTCTGCGCCCGCACCTGCCTTGACTCCTGAAAACCTCACTCCGATGGGCCCCGAGGAAACTTTCGACTCCGAAACCTTATCCGATAAAATTGACGGGAAGGCCGAGCTCTATCTTTCAAGCGGTTTTGTAAAGCTTCACACAAGGCGTTTTGTCAGCAAAGCTGACCCGAAAAGCTGGCTCGAGCTCTTCACATACGAAATGGCAGACCCAACAAAGGCGTTCTCCGTCTACAGCAGTCAGAAAAGAAAAGATTCGAGGCCGGTCGACCTTGGCGTTTCCGCATACGCCACGGAGGATGCCTTGTTTTTCACAAACGGGCCTAAATATTTCGAGATCATATCAGCATCCAAAAGCCTCGGCGAAGTAATGACCTCACTGGCCAAAAACCTTGTTGAAGCGGAGCCTAAATATACCGAACAGCAAACGGAAGCTTCCCTTTTTCCGCTTGAATCCCTCGACGAGTCAAGCGTATCGCTCCACATGAGCGACGTTTTCGGCTTCAGCGCACTCGACCGAGTGTATACGGCCGGTTACGGTGTGGGGGTTGCCCAGGTTACCGCGTTCCTGTCGAAGCGTGAAAGCGCCCGGGAAGCAGCCGATCTTGCTGCAGCATACGGCCGGTTTCTCCTTGAGAACGGAGGGGAGGAAGCCGGTGAAATCTCTGGTGTGCCCGATTCCAGAATATACAAAGTGTTCGATACCTATGAAGTCGTCCTGCACAGGGGGAAGTTTCTTGCCGGGACTCACGAGGCAGATAACGTGGAAAGAGCAACGGACGTCGCATCACGGATTTACCGCAAACTGGACGAGGCCGGGCGATGAGACACATATTCAAAGATGATCCACCCCGACCGGTAATGAACAGGCGCGATTTTCTCACCCGCTCCGCGAAGGCGGGGATAACTCTGGGGGCTGCGGCTGCCCTTGGTTATTTCCTTTACGACCCTGCCGGTCCCGGCGCGCCGGTCGAGAAATCCTCAGTTGCCCTGCCCGACTTTTCGGTACCTGAAGCAGGCCGAAAAATAGCGATAGCAACCGGCGATGACAGAATCAAGACTGTCAACGCCGCGCTCAAGGCGCTCGGCGGAATAGAATGTTTTGTAAAAAAGGGCGACAGGGTCTTGATAAAGGTAAACGCCTCCTTCGCAACCCCTCCTTCCCTTTGCGCCACGACGAACCCGGAGCTGCTGGCCGAAGTCACGCGCCTGTGCTTCAGGGCGGGCGCAACGGCGGTCGCCGTCACCGACAATTCGATCAATAATTCGGAAAGCTGTTTTGCGCTTAGCGGAATAATGGATGCGACGCAAAGTTCCGGAGCTAATCTGATTGTGCCCAGGGAATCGCTTTTCACCAACATTACAGTGCCCGGTTCAAATTTTATCCGGAATTGGCCCGTTCTGTTCGGAGCTTTCCATGGGGTTACAAAGCTGATCGGGATTTCTCCCGTGAAAGACCATCACAGGAGCGGCGCCTCGATGTCCATGAAAAACTGGTACGGGTTCATCGGAGGCAGGCGAAACATCTTCCATCAGGACATACATACGTTCATAAAAGACCTTGCGCTTATGATAAGACCCACTCTCGTCATCCTGGACGGAACCTTCTCCATGATTTCCAATGGACCGACCGGAGGTTCGGTCTCCGATCTCAAGCAGACGAACACGATGATCGTCAGCACCGATCAGGTTGCCGCCGATGCGGCCGGAGCGGCCCTGCTGGGGAAAACACCGGCAGATCTGCCCTTCATAGCCAAAGCTGAACAGGCAGGGGCGGGGACTTCGGATTTTGAAGCCCTGGGTCCTTTGCGCGTATCCACAGGGTAAGAATCTGATGAGAATCACAACGGTCAGGCGAATAACCCAGATATTCTTTTTTGTGCTGTTTATATGGTTCTGTATTGCCAGCACCTTCGGGCAATCTTTCTGGCAGTTGCGGGGCTGGCCGGTAAACTGGTTCCTCCAGCTCGATCCCCTTGTCGCCCTGGGAACCATTCTGACGACCCGCGCCCTGTACTCGGGACTACTCTGGGCCATAGCCACAGTCGTGCTCACTGTCGTTCTGGGAAGATTTTTCTGCGGATGGCTGTGCCCATTCGGGACCATGCATCATCTCATCGGTTATCTCGGCGCGCGCGGACGCTCCGTAAGACAGAAAATGGTCGCGAACCGATATATGGGAGCACAGAGGATAAAATATTACGTCCTTCTGGTCCTGCTTTGCCCGGCTGTCGGGGCATTCGTGTTAAACATCGCAGATTCTTCAACGTGGAACCCGCTCAGCATTGCCTGTGTCTTGTGCATTCTGGCAATTGCCGCTGCAGTTTCGCAAAAAGTCGACCCTGTGAGCAGCCGGCCTATCACAGCATTCATCGGGCTGGCGGTATTATGGGTTGCAGCCGGTTATTTTCTGAAGCTCGACGGGGCCTTTTCAGCCTCGCTCGTGACCGGACTTCTCGACCCAATCCCCCTTGTGTATCGCTCGGTAAATTTCCTGCTTCTCCCTTTTGCAGACTCTTCTTTTCACCTGGCATCCGCAGCCCAGAGACATTATGAAGGAGCGTGGCTTACGGCTTTCGTCTTCTTTGGCGCCCTTATTCTCAATTTGGCGATACCTCGTTTTTATTGCCGGTTCGTATGCCCTTTGGGCGCCCTTTTCGGAATCCTGGGCAGATATGCTCTGTGGCGGGTCGGGAAGAAGACCGCTGAATGCAGCCAATGCAGGCTATGCGATTCCAGGTGCGAAGGCGCCTGCGACCCGGCAGGAAGCATCCGAATTCCAGAGTGCGTGCTCTGCATGAACTGCCTCTACACCTGTCATGAAGACCTGATGGGCTATAACACGTTCCGGTCCGCTTCTGGCGAGATAATCTCTCCCGACCTGTCCCGCCGGGGATTCATGGCGGCGGCGGTCTGCGGAATAGTCGCCGTACCGATGCTGAGACTCGATGGAAAGCTCAGCCAAAACTACAATCCCGCCCTGATTCGACCGCCGGGGTCTCTGGCCGAACCCGAGTTTCTCGACCGCTGCATCAGGTGCGGGCAATGCGCGCGCGTTTGCCCCACCAACGTTATACAACCCGATATCACAAGGGCTGGGATCGAAGGCTTGTGGACCCCGATTCTGAACATGCGCACCGGGTCGAGCGGCTGCCAGATGAACTGTACGGCATGCAGCCATATCTGCCCAACTGCCGCCATCCGCCCGATTTCAATTGATGAAAAGCTTGGGCGAGGCGTTTTCGAAAAAGCCGGTATCATCCGCATCGGCACTGCATTCATCGACCGAAGCCGTTGCCTGCCCTGGGCCATGGACAAGCCATGCATCGTCTGCCAGGAAAACTGCCCCGTAAGCCCGAAAGCGATATTCGTAAAAGAGAGCTTCGTTACGGTACGGGGCGGCAACCTGGACGTCGCGGAAATCTCAGGCGCCTCTGTCCTGCTTGCAAAGCCGGTCCTTCAGCCGGACCGGTTCGGTACGGGCGACTTCTTCGTTCTGGTTCAAAGCGGGGATATCTCTGGAAGAACGCGAATCCTTTCAAATTCGCAGAAGTCCATCACCCTGGAATCACGGATTTCGCCTGAGCTTACGACCGCCGATTTGAAACAATGCATGCTCCAGGTCCGCCTCCAGACCCCCCAGGTGGATCCCGGTCTATGCACCGGCTGTGGTATCTGCGAGCACGAATGTCCCGTGAGCGGCTTGAGGGCGGTCCGGGTGAGCGCGGAAGGCGAATCGAGGGACAGGAAGCATTCGCTCCTGCTTAAGTAGATTGAACACAAATTCCTTTAAATATCAGCGAACCGGTTGCATTCGCACACAATTCGAGTTATGTTGGAAAACCACGGCTAAAATTGACCTCGTTCCCCGTCCACTGCGTTTGTGACAGAACTCCCCCGTGCAATTTGAGCAGTCGTTCCCCTGTGCAGGGGCTGGGATTGAAACTGGCTCCAGACGGAGCGCACTTAGGAGAAGAACAAAATGGATCCATTGGTGCTTACAAAGCGTGAAAAGCACAAGCTTGCTGCCCAATATGCAGAGTTGTGCCTCACCTGCGGCACGTGCGCAGGCGGGTGCCCGGTCACGGGCGTTGACGGTCTGGATGTTCGCAAGGCTGTGCGGCTGGTCCTGCTGGGGATGGAGCAGGAACTGATCGATTCGAGATTTCCCTGGGTCTGCACCCTTTGCGGCCGTTGCGAACATGCCTGCCCCATGGGGATCGATCTGGTGGCAATGCTTCGTTCCGCTCGCGGGAAGCGGGAAAGGGAAAAAGTTCCCGGCGTCCTCCACAAGGGTGTCGCGATGTGCCTCAAGACGGGAAACAATGTTGGCATTCCCAAGGAAGACTTCCTGTTCCTGCTCGAAGATCTTGGCGCAGAACTGGCGGAAGAGATTCCCGGCTTCGAGGTGCCTGTCGACAAGAAAGGGGCAAAGTACCTCTTTACCATCAATTCCAAGGAGCCTTTCGGGGAACCCGAGGACATGATGTACTGGTGGCGAATTCTTCACGCCGCCAACGAGTCATGGACCGTTACTTCCGAAAACTGGGAAGGGGTAAACTGGGGCCTTTTCACAGGTGACGACGAATCGATGAAAGAGGTCGCCGGGCGGATTGTCAAGAACTACAAGGAACTGGAATGCGAGTACCTTGTCCTGCCCGAGTGAGGGCACGCATACTTCGCGACTAGGCTTAGTCTGCGCAAATGGTTTGAAAACGAAAACGTCAAGTTTCTCTCGGTCCACGATCTTTTGAAGAAATACATCGTAGAGGGGCGCAT
>JBELAB010000118.1:0-7844 GCA_049509275.1 Syntrophobacteraceae bacterium
GGCATTTTGGGCATGGTGGATGCCCATAACCTGAAGCGACACAGGGATCTCGAAGCCCCCTGCTTTTATTCGAAATGATGTGTTGTCTTTGGAAACTACGATCTTCGAGCACACAAACACATCGGCAACGCCATTTCTGAGAGAGCAGGTGACTTTTCGGGCCTTGATCCGTTCGGCGAAATGCGAAAGCATGGGGTCATCCAGGTTCACCACGGCAACGCCGTCCGAACCCAGTGATTCCCAGAGCTTGCCCTTCTGTTCCATGATGCGCTCGATCGATTCCAGTCCTTCAAGGTGGGCCGGCTGAATATTGGTGATGATCGCGGCAGTGGGAGAGCCGATCTGCGCCAACCGCTCCATTTCTCCCGGAACGTTTATTCCCATTTCGACAACAGCGACGCCGTGCTCTTCGCTCAGGCCGAGCAGCGTGAGCGGCAGGCCAATCAGGTTATTGAAATTGCCCTTGTTCTTCAGCACTTTGCGAGTTCGGCTGAAAATGGCCGCGATCATCTCTTTCGTGCTGGTCTTGCCGTTGCTGCCGGAAACGGCGATGACCGGGATGTCGAACTTCATGCGGTGGCGCCGAGCCAGTTCGCCGAGCGCGTAAAGGGTGTCGCCTACTCTGATGACGGCGGCAGAAGTGTCCCGGGCAAAGACGATGGGCTCCGATACGATTACCGCGCCCGCTCCCTTGCTAAGGGCGTCCGAAACGAAGGCGTGCCCGTCGTGGTTTTCTCCGGGCAGGGCAATAAAGCAGTCTCCCGGCGCAATCTGCCGAGTGTCTGTGGAAATCGCCCAGACTTGCGCTCCGGGGTCCCCGGAAAGTATCTCGCCTCCCGCAGCCTCAGCCAGTGTCGCCACAGTCCTGAACATTTCTCTTAAAATACTCCCTCACCACCAGCCTGTCGTCAAATGAATGTTTGATGGTTCCAACGATCTGGTAGGTTTCGTGCCCCTTGCCCCCAATAAAAATCGTGTCTCCCGGACGACCCAGCGCCAGCGCGAACTCAATGGCCTTTCGCCTGTCAACTTCCCTAATGTAGCCCTTGCCGGTTGACAGTCCTCCGGCAGATCCTAATGCCGGGATCCCCGTCTGTTTTACTCCTGCCTCGATTTCGTCGATGATATCATCGGGCGGCTCGGACCGGGGATTGTCGCTCGTGGCTATTACGAGGTCCGCCCGCTCTGCGGCGACCCTCCCCATGATCGGGCGCTTTCCCCTGTCCCGGTCGCCGCCGCAGCCGAATACGGCGATAAGCCTGTTTGCAGTCATTTCGCGAAGACAGGCAAGCGCCTTTTCCATTGCGTCGGGTGTATGCGCGTAATCTACAACTACCTGAAAGCCGTACCGGTTCGGTATCGCAACGCGCTCGAGCCGCCCGTCCACGCTCGAAAGGTTTCGGATGCCCTCTTCGATGGCATTTGACGCAATACCCACAGACACCGCCGCAGATATCGCCGCCAGAATGTTATAGAGGTTCAGCCTGCCCATGAGCGGAGAGTCAACCCTGATTTCCCCTTGAAATGTATGGACTTTCGCGGCGATGCCCCTGGGACTGAACCGGACTTCTTCGACGAAAACACCATTTGCCCCCATTTCCAAACGGGGGCCGGGAGAAATTGTGCCGGAGTAACGGATGATTTTGGCTGCGCGGGTCCCGTTTTCAATTATTCTTCTGCCGTAATCATCGTCTTCGTTGACTACTGCCACAGAAAGATGCGGGTCAAGATGGGACGAGAAAAGGAGCTGCTTGGCCGCAAAATACTCTTCCATAGTCGAATGAAAATCAAGATGGTCCTGTGACAGATTGGTAAAAACCCCGGTCCGGAACTCGCATCCCGCAATCCTGCCAAGCGCGAGCGCATGAGATGAGACCTCCATGACAACGTGTGAAACTCCGTCCTGGAGCATACGGTAAAAGAGTCTCTGGAGGTCCAGGGATTCGGGCGTGGTCATGGGAGCGGGAATTTGTTTTCCCGCCCACCTGTAGACGAGAGTGCCGAGGACTCCCGGACTTAATCCCTGGCTCCGTAGAATGCTCTCTATGAGCAGTGAGGTTGTAGTCTTTCCATTGGTTCCCGTTATTCCAATGAGAGCGAGCCTGGAAGCCGGGTGAGCGTAGAAATTCGCAGATATGGCGGCAAGCGCTGCGCGGGAGTCCGGGACGCGCACAAAACCCATTGGAAAGCCGGCAGGCATCTCGGTTTGGGCAACAATGGCAACAGCGCCGCGCGATACGGCGTCGCCAATGAAATCATGCCCATCTGCACGATTGCCCGAAACGCAGACAAACAGGCTGCCTTTTTCCGCTTGCCTGCTGTCATAGCACACACTGGACACGGGAACGTCCAGTTTTCCGCTTGGGCCGATAATTTCCAGACCGTGTATGAGCTCTTTGAGCGTCTTCATCAGACTCGCATCGCTATGTTTTTATTTATTTAACAAACTTCTTTATAGAACCAATACCATTTTTACAGAAAGACGGCTTTTATCTGTCATCCGAAAAGAGGCATCAAACCATCTGGCTAATAAACCCCGGGTTCCCGCTCATCAACCTTTAGCGAGTACTGTTCAGGCGCTTCTTGCTTCGGAGCCGGCTGAATTTTCTTCGCAACAATCGGAACGGCCCCTGAGCTTTTTATAGAAGCCGAGTTTTTCAAAGCGGTTTTCTGAGCGGATTTGGCGCCAGGTTTTTGGCCCGCAGTTTTTTTGCTGCCGGAGGCCTGTTTGACATGAGCCGATGAGGCGTCAGCAGTGCGGATGTTGGGACCAGGTGTTGAATTTGGTATAGAGGGTATTACGCCCAGGTAGGGCAGGACTTTTGCTGCAATATTCCGGAATACCGGCACCGCTACAACTCCCCCATAAATAGCCCCCTGTGGTTCGTGGACAACTACGGTAATTACCAGTTTAGGCTGCTCAGCCGGGATATACCCGGTAAAAACTGAAGTATACTTGTCCGAAGAGTAACGCTTCGAGGTTTTGTCCATGACCTGGGCCGTTCCAGTCTTGCCTGCCGCCGTGTAACCCTCGGGCGCCGCATTGGCCCCTGTCCCTCCTTGCTCAGTTACCAACGCCATCATAGCACGAATCTGCTCGGAAGTCCTCTTTTGAATTACTCTTCGTGTTATGATCGACTGGAATTGCTTGACCGATTGTCCCTCCGCGTCAAGAACAGTGCTGGCGATTATTGGCGGGCCGTATTCCCCGCCGCAGGCTATCACGGCAACGGCGTTGGTGAGTTGAAGGCTGGTAACTCCAATGCTTTGTCCAAAGCCGGTTGTGGCCAGGTCGATCGGTCTCCACCTCTTTTGCGGTCTCACAAGCCCCTTGGATTCTCCCGGCAGATCGATCCCGCTCAGAGATCCGAAGCCGAAGTCTTGAATGTAGCGGGCGTATTTTTCGCTGCCGAAACGGAGCGCAATTTTGGCGGCTCCGATATTGCTGGAATATTTTATCACCTCCTGCATGGTGAGCCAGCCGTGAGGGTGAACGTCCTTTATGGAATGGCCCGCCAGCAAGCAGTTGCCGCCTTCGCAGTATATTCGCTCGTGCTCCCGGACCATATTCTGATCGAGTGCGGCGCTCATAAGGAACACCTTAAAGGTCGAGCCGGGCTCAAAGGCGTCCGAGATGACGTGGTTGCGCCCAAACTCCTCTTTAGGGTCCTTTTTTTTCGGGATAATGTTCGGATCGAAAAAAGGCCAACTTGTCATGGCGAGCACTTCGCGGGTGCCGGCGTCCATGACCACCACCTCGGCCCCTTTGGCCCTGTATGTCTGCACCGCCTTCTCCAGTTCACACTCGGCAACGTATTCAATGAAGGCGTCCAGCGTGAGCTTGACCCCGCAACTCTCGACAGGCGCGGGAGGCGCCGCTGAATTGAGCCACAGCCGCTTGCGCCCTCCGTCCCTCAGTTGACATACGGGGATTGGCCTGCCTTGCAGCACCTCGTCGAAAGATTTTTCTATGCCCTCTATACCGGCGCCGTCAATATTGACGAACCCCACAACCTGCCCGCCCACCTCCCGGTACGGATAGAACCGCTTGTATTCATCGGTGAGGTTAAGACCGGGAGCTTTTAGCTTCTCTATTTCAATGGCCTGTTGATCTGAGAGGTGGCGCTTTATCCAGACGAAATGGCCGCAAGCAAGCTTTTTTTCAATCGACCTGGCCGGCTTGTCCAGGATTTGACTGAGAAGGGCCGCAGTCTGCGATGGGTTTTCGATTTGGCCTGCAAAAGCATAAAGCGAGCGCTGCGGGACCGAGTAGGACAACACTCGCCCCTGCCTGTCATAGATGGTGCCTCTATATGCGGGGACCGTAAACTTGGTGTTCAGGCAGGCATTGGCGCGGCCCACCCAGAACGAGTGTTCGATCACCTGGAGACGAAAGGCTTTGAACACGATGGCGCACAAGCCCGCAATCACCAAAAAGTTGAAGATCACGCGGCATGACCGGTAGCGGGAGTTCAGAGATTTCCGATGCTCGCGCCTTTCCATTTCTATCTCCCGAATTTAACTGCGCCCGGTTTTGCTGCAAGATGCTAGCGCATCACCACTTTCTGATCGGGCCTGGGCGGCCCCAGGCTGAACTGATTTCGGCCAATCTCCCCCAGCCGCTGAGGGTCTTGAAATCGAGACCACTCAATTGTCAGCTTCCGATGAACAGTGCTGAGGAGTTCGCTTTCTTCGTAGGTTTTTGAAATCCGATAGCCGTTTTGGATTTGCTGAACGTAGAGCCAAACGTAAAAAATCGCACATGCGACGAAAACAACGCCCAGAAAGATTGCCGGCACAAGCCAGGCCCACATGCGCACAGGGGCAGGGGCCCTTTGCCGGAAACCGAGATCACCCGCCGGCTTCATGCTGAAAATCGGGGCATTTTTCATAGCTCTTTTCATATGTTCGCCAACCCGACAGAAAGCGCTGTCAAATATCCCATTGCGGCCTCCTGTGACCGGGACCTGCGCAATGGAAGTCTAGTGCAAATCTGCGCCCGGTTGACATGCAGAACATATCTGCCATGGGCATTCCGTAAGAACTTTGAGGCTCGAGATAATCCGCAAGGTCGCGCTTGAAAAGAAAATGTGTTGAAGGGCAGCCGCTTCTTGAAAACCTTTTCTTTGAGGTGATAGCCTGCATAATTGCGCCCCCTCCTGCTAAATTATCAGGTGAATTTCTCTAAACCTCCGAGCGGGAAGAAGCTCTCCGGACGGTCACCCCCGCGGCCGTCCGGAAAAGCTTCCCTCCTTCCCCCCCTTTTCCCCGGAAAGCACTAACTTAACTTCTCGGCTGCCCTGAGCTTTGCGCTGCGTGCGCGCGGGTTGTGTTCAACTTCATCCAGCGAAGGCCGGAGAGCTTTTTTGGTAAGTAACCGAACGAGCGGTCTACCTTCGCACTCGCAAGCAGCGCGCTCGCGCGGACAGCGGCACGACCGGGCCCAGTTCCTGAACGCCCCTTTTACGATCCGGTCCTCCAGTGAATGGAAGGCGACCACGCAGATCCTTCCTCCGGGTTTGAGAACGTCAAGGGCTTCGGGCAGAAAACGATCCAAAGAATCGATCTCCCGGTTGACCGCTATCCGCAGGGCTTGAAAAGTGCGTGTGGCAGGGTGAATCCGCAAAGAGTCCCTCGTCTGCGGGACGGTTTTCCGTATCAGTTCGGCAAGCCCCCGCGTGCTTTCAATGCGGCCCTTTCGCCTTGCCGCCGCAATCGCGCGCGCGATCCTTCTCGACAGCTTCTCCTCGCCGTACTGGTAGATCAAGTCGGCCAGGTCCCTTTCGGGCAGCGTATTGACAAGGTCTGCCGCCGTTTGAGGTAAATCGCGATTCATGCGCATGTCCAACGGCCCTTCTCTCAAAAAACTAAATCCCCGTTGCGCGTCCTCGATCTGTAAACTCGAAACGCCGAGATCGATTACGATTCCATCGACCTTCTGGATGCCGTGCTTGCGAAGAACCCGGCGTATATCGGCAAAGTCAGCCTTCTCCAGAATGAGTCTTTCTTCATAGCCGCCGAGTCTTTCGCGCACACGCGCTATCGCGTCCCCGTCCCAATCCATTCCGAGCACGACCCCCTCCGCCGCGCTTTTTTCCAGAATGGACCGTGCATATCCGCCTCCCCCGATCGTGCCGTCAACGTAAATACCGCCTGGTTTGCAATTAAGAAGCTCAATCACCGGTCCGAGCATGACCGGAATATGTTGACTTTCATTTGGGCTTTCATCCATACTAAAGCCCGGAAATGGCTATTGTTTCCATTATCTTTTGCTCGTTCTGTTTGTCCCGCACAACCTGGAGGTCATACGTACCCTTGTTCCAGATTTCGAAATTTGCGAGCATTCCGACAATGATTACCTCCTGGTCAAGCTGAGCATCTTCACGAAGAAGGGGAGGTATGAGTATTCGTCCCTGATTGTCGAACTCGCATTTCTCGGCGCCCGAAATGAAGCGCCGCACGAAGGATCGATGCTCGGGATGAACCTGGGAAAGATGCAATGCTTTGGCTTCCATCTCATCCCACTTCTCGGGCGGATAGGCAACGAGGCATTCCCCGTATTGGGAGATAATGAGAGCGTCGGTGTAATGGTTTTGCAAGACTTCCCTGAACTTTGCGGGTATTCGCAGGCGCCCTTTGGCGTCGAGCCTGGCGGCTGAACGTCCTCTAAAGTTGGGTGAATCCAAAATACCCACTTTTTACCCCTTTTACCCACAATTAACCACTTAGGAAAATTTTCTAAACTCCTGAAATGCGTTTGTCAAGCTATTTTTGTGTTCATACTAGAAAAATCCGCAAAATATATTGGATATCATGAGGGATTGAAGGATCAATTCCTTAATGTCGTTAGCTTTTCTAGATGCCCCGTTCCATTGACAAGTAAAATGTCAGGATCAATACCTTAATTCCTAAAACTGCGCTTTTTATGCTAGATTTCATACGGGCGTCCGGATGCCTTCGAAGGGTATTTCACCAGCCCGGAAAAGCCCCTGCTTGAACCCTGATGGCCTTCCTTCCACGGTGGTAAACGCCCGGTTGGCCGAACTGGAGGTTCCCTCGCCATCGGAAGAAAAAACGCAGAGGAAATAAGACCCATGTTACATTTCAGCTTCCTTCGGGGATCATTTTCTCCATCTTCCTGGGCTTGCGGGACCGATATTTTTGCCCTCCCATTACACTGCCGTATTCATTAACCCTGAAACCGCTGCTTGGCGTATATTGCGAGATGAATCCCCTTTTTTCTGCGGATGAGTCTAGTTATTGTTAGCCCCGGGAGAGATACATGCCGATTCCAGCACATACAAAATTGACCGCAGTACCAGGCATGCTTGCGGCAAACATCAAGACTTATAATTACACATATGCAGGTTACAATCGCCGGTATGCCAACTATATCGCTGCCCGCAACGATGGAATTGCAGTTGCTGGCAGCTTGGGCGCCTGGATTGCCGGCAATGGCGCTACCCCAATTCAGGCACTGCTCAACGCTTTTGGCATGAATGCACACAATTCCGGGCTCGTTCCTCGCGATGCGTTTCAAGGCGTTCTATCGCGCCTCAACCCGTTGACCGTCAATTGGGTTGCAACCATTTCTAGCCCTCGATCCGACTCCGGGAACAAACGGAATTCCGAGAATCATTGATAAGGGCCTTTGGTGATAGAGGCTGAGGGAACAGGTTGCTGAAAAAGGCTGCTGAAAGGAGGCTGCAATGGCGGAAGAGCCAAAGAAGAAGGCTGCTTACGATGATCTTTATAGTATCCCGGAAAACATGACCGGCCAAATCATCGACGGAGAGCTGATCGTTACCCCGCGGCCCTCCAGGTATCACGTGTATGCCGCCTCC
>JBELAB010000119.1:0-7777 GCA_049509275.1 Syntrophobacteraceae bacterium
GGCCAATTTTATGATGAGCACTCCAAGTCTGCGGCTGGCGCTGATGAATATTTTGCTGTGCGTCAGGTCTTTGAGTAAAGCCCGGTCCAGATGATACCTGGCCAGCTTGGTGACCCCGTCGACCAGTTCGGCTACCCTTTGCCCGAAGCGGGTTTCCACATCTTCGAGCGACATCCAGGGAACGTCTTCCACAACATCGTGCAAAAGAGCGGCCGCCAGCAGCACCGGATCTTTGAAGTGCATCTCTCTGACCAGGATTTCGGCCACCGCGCAGGGATGGCTTATGTAGGGGGCCCCGGATTTTCTCCGCTGACCGGCGTGCAACTCGGAGGCAAACTCGAGGGCTTCGAAAAAAAGAGCATTATCGGTGTTTGCGGGGTCGAGGCTTCTGGACATGCGGGCCCGGAACTCGGTGAGATCGAAGAAGTGCGTATCTCCAGCGATTACCGGCAACGTTAAACCCGAATTTCCGTGAAGTTCAGTTTCAGCCATCTTGCCCGCTTTTAATTTTAATCCTCTTTTGGCGCCACGGGGCGCTTGCTCAATACCTCTCAGAGGTCCAATGACCAACTTCCGCCTTATTTACCGATTATTCTATCAGATTGACAGGGAAAATTCACCCCGGCCGGGACAATCGCTGGTTTGCGGGCGTTGGTTAAGCAGGACGCATGGAGCGAAAATCAACAGGTATTTTCGCTTTGGGCTCCATTTTACTGTTTGTTTTGTTTGCCCGCCGCTCTTTTTCCGGCCTTGAAAAGTATTTTTGAAGATATAATGTAAGTACTCATACCGGACATCGCCCTATCGGCTGCTTAACATGTTAAATAAGTATGATTTGGAGGCTTATAATGGAGTCTAAAGAGTTTGCCGAGATCAAAGAAGTCTTTGTTAAAACCGACAGGACTCAGGGCAATATGGTCATCCTGAAACGGTCGGAAGAAGACAGCTATTATTTTCTCATGTTCGTTGGCGACGCCGAAATCACAGCAATAGCTAAGGAAAAGGGTCTGGTCGAACCAAAGCGGCCTCTCACACACGACATTTACCTGGCAATGCTGAAACGCACGGGTGCGGCAGTCGAAAAGATAGAGATCTCAGAGATGCGCGATAACACCTTCTACGCGAAAATCTACGTTCTCATTAACGGTGAGGTGGTCGACTTCGATGCCCGTCCGAGCGATGCGGTAGCGTTGGCGCTGCACGAGAAGTGTCCCATTTGGGTAAGCAAAAAGCTGCTCCGCGTCGAGCTGACCCCCGAAGAAGTCCAGGAATTCGAAATGATCGTCAAGACCGTAAAGTTTTGATTTACTTGGCGGAATAAGGGTTGCGAAACTAATCGTTTGACTTGCCGCGCCGTTTTGGATAGACACTGACATCCGCTCAGGCCCTGTTCGCAACGATGCCGCAAGAACACTAAAGCCGGTGCGCACCGGCTTTACTGTAAATGAGCTCCTTAAACTTTCGCCAACCTGAAAGAGGACCCTTATGGCCATTACTTCTTCTTCAGCCACTTTCACCCGTTTTTTCGCACCCGATCTCGAAGTTGCCGATTTCTGGAGCTTAGTGGATGAAAAGCTTCGAGGAGGAGCTTTTGCCGAACCCGACGACTCTCAGATCGAGGCTGCGGGTTTTGCATCCTGGGAGGATTTTTTCGATTCGAATTTTTCCTACGGCTCATACCGGAAGGGAGAATACGTGGCGTTCAATTTCCGGTTGGACCAGAAAAAGGTCCCCGGTATGGTGCTCAATAAGTTCGTGAGACAGTCGGTGCAAAAATTTCGGGACGAGCACAACGGCAAGTGGCCCAACCGGACCGAAAAGCAGCAAATCCGGGAAAGCATGCAGGAGTATCTGCTAAGCCGCTCATTCCCCCAGCCATGCTCATCCGAGGTGGTTTGGAACCCCGCGCGCAACTGGATGATTCTCGGAACTGCAAGCAGCAAGATGCTGGATGCGTTCCTGGAGTATTTCGAAAGGCAGTTCCAACTCTATCCCGTTGCTCTTTATCATGCTCCATGGGCGTTTAACATGCTTGCGCTCACTGCGGGCCAAAAGGACGTGCTCGGATCTCTTGTTTCGCTTAAATCCCCGACCGCACTTAACGACGGGCGGTTTCTGGGCTCGGAGTTCCTGACCTGGGTGTGGTATTACATCGAGCGGCTTGGCGGCTCGATTCAGGCCGGGGATAAAATAGCCAACGTCCACCTTGGGGAGCGCATGGTCCTGGTCCTGCCCGGCGACAGGAAAGAGCGGGTGGTATGCACCACGCAGGCGAATTTTCTTCACGAAGCCCGAACAGGGCTACGCCAGGGCAAGGTGGTCGATGAGGCTCAACTCTTCTTTATAATCGGCGAAAACGAATACTTTTTGACCCTGGACAGCTCACTGTGGTCCGTAAAAGGGCTCAAGGCCCCCAAGCAGCTCCCCGACTACGGCCGGGAAGACCCCGATGGCCGATTCCTTGAAAAGATGTACTTTATCGAGGAAGTCTTCTCGGCCCTGGACGCGCTCTTCATGCGCTTTCTTGCCGAAAGGCTGACCCCGGGGTGGGAAACCGACTCACTTCCCCAACTTCAAAAGTGGATTGATGAAGGAGAGACGGCGCCGGTGGGACCGGCAGCCAAGATTTAAACTTGATTCGGCGGCGCTGTCTTCTATCGCGCCTGACCCTGCTTTGGAACCGATGCGCCCGGACTCCCGGCCGCACCCACCGCCCCGCGAAGCGGCAGCGGCGGCGGATTGAATTATGATACCGGCTGCGGCGGCCCGCCGCCCCATTTTAGCGACTGATGAACCAGATCGGCTTAGCCACTTTTACATACGTGATCCGCGAGCATTGGTTGAGCGCTTTTCTCGTATTTGTCTCACTGACTACCATTTGCATCGTCCTCGCGTTGCGCTGGTATGTGAGGCGGAGCTTGCGGGAAATGCTGGAAAACCGGTTCGCCGAACTGCACGAACTGGATCTTCTGCCGCCGCCGGGCGCCCTGGAACAGCAAGCGCTCGAGCTTATCGCCCGGATGCGGGAGCAGGTTTGGGAGCTTCCCGAAAGTGAGCTTAAGCTTGGATTTGACGCTTTCAACCAGCGCGCCCTCAATATCGTGCGCGCGATCGGCGCCGTCTATCACCCGGAAGCCGCTCAGCCTGAGTACGAGGCCTCGCTTTCCGATACCCTGGAGTTGGTTAAGCGCGTGAGCAGCCGACTCGCAAGGCTCGCCTCCACTATCCCGATAAGGTATATCGGAGACCGCAAACTGAGCGATTTCCAGCGCTACTACCAAGTCTATCTCAAAATAAACGAAAACCCGGTCTTGAAGCTTTTCAAGAAAAACCCGCATATCTATAAGGCCGCCAGGTTCGCCCTGAGTGCAAAAAACATCGCCAATCCGCTCTACTGGGCTGGTAGAGAGCTTACACGCGAGGGCTATTTCCTCATTCTGAGATGGTTTTACCTGACCTTCACCAGCGAGATTGGCAAAGAAGCCATACGTCTTTACAGCGGAAAGCGCTTCCAGCATGAGGAGGACCGTGACGCCGCGCTCGTGTGTTATCGGCTGTTTCATACGATGCGCAAATGGAGCGGACCGACCCCGGCCGAGTGGGCTGCATTCGTGCGCTTTGTCGCGGGCCATTCGGCCCTTGATTCCGACAGCAAGCTGCATATCCTGGCAAGGTGCTCGGAGGACCGCCTGCCCAGGGACGTCGAAGAGCAGACGATATCTACAAAATCGGGAATAAAATGGTATAAAAAGGGCCTAAAGAAACTACTGGACGCCGACGCGGGCTCGTCTCCAGCAAAAGCAAAGCTGGTCGAAAAGGAAACGGGGGATCAAAACGCAGCCGGATAGAGAGCCGGCCCCGGTTTTGCTCAACCCGCATAAACGCTTAAACCGATCGGGCCGTTGGATTGGTACGATAAGGAAAAACCATATGAAACTGCCCCATGTACGGCAACTCGGAGTTCTATGCCTCTGCCTGGCATCTGTTTTGGTGTGCACTTTTTTGGGCTGCGGCTCGCCGGCCGCGAGCCAACCTGAAGAGTTCCGCGGCGTCAGGTGGGGAGCGGAAGCCTCTTCGGTTTCCGGTCTCAGCCAAATTGCCGGTGAGGGCAACCTCGCCTTGTACGAAAAGAGCGACGATCGGCTTCAAATGGGGGAAGTCAGGCTCGATCAGGTGATATACGGTTTCTACAAGGGCCGATTCTATATGGGGATGGTCTATTTCCCGGCCGTGGGTTACAAAAGAATCGAGGAAATGTTGACCCGTCAGCTCGGTCAGCCGGCCAAACCCGACAACACTCCTTCAAGACTGCTATGGGACGGCGACAGTGTCTCTGTGCTGCTCACTGCGGGCGACAGCTCCGACCAGGGACGCCTCGTCTACATGTATAAGCCGATTCAACTGGAAGTCGAACTAAAAAAATAGCGGCGCACTCCTGAATGGAACGGATCGCATCGCATCTACTCTGAGCCGGGCGGCTCCATGAAGTCGTATCAGGATATTGAAATGCAATCGGACGATCGGTTTGGCGCCGATATTTCCCTTCTTCAGTCGATTCTGGACTCCCTGGTTGTCGGAATCATCTCGATTGACATCGAGGGTGCAATCACCGTCTTCAATGAGACGGCCGCCCGGCTCATGGGGGTTCCCAAGGAGCAGGCCCTGGGCAGACACATTCTTGCCGTAATCCCTAACGCCGGCCTGGTAAACGTGTTGCGAACGGGCGAGCCCGAGATGGGCCGCACGCAGTTGATCGGCCAGCGCACGGTGCTCACAAACCGCTCTCCGATCATTCACAGCGGGGTGATGATAGGCGCGGTCTCCCAGTTCCAGGACATAACGGAAATGGAAAAAACCTCGCGGGAGCTCGACTCCACCAAGACAATCCTGCGCACCCTCGAAGAAATCCTGTCGGGCGCCGGAGAGTGGATGGTGGTCGTTGACGCAAACGGCGTCATCACCATGATGAGCGAGCATTACGCAAAGTTCAACGGATCCACCCTATCCCAGGCCGTGGGACGGCATGTGACCGAAGTTATCGAGAACACCCGTATGCATATTGTGGCCCATACCGGCGTGGCCGAAATGGGGGAAAAGCAGACCATCAGAGGCCGGGAGCTGATAGTGAACAGGGTCCCGCTGATGGATGCAGACCGGGTGGTGGGGGCCTACGGACGTGTTGTTTTCAAGGACGTGGAGCAACTCTATGAACTCGCATCCAAGCTCAAGGTGCTCGAATCGAAGGTAAAGTATTATGAAAAAGAGCTGACCCAGCTTCGTGGGGCACGCTATACCATGGCCAGCATTGTTGGTTCCGGACAGGCGATCAGCGCCGCCAAACTTGAAGCCCTCCGGGCCAGCCGGACCGATTCAACCGTGCTTGTTTTTGGCGAAACCGGGACGGGCAAGGAACTTTTTGCGCACGCCATCCACGCTGCGAGCCAGCGCCGCAGCGGGCCTTTCATCAAGCTCAATTGCGCGGCCGTCCCCGCCGAGCTTCTCGAATCGGAGCTTTTCGGCTATGATGAGGGCGCGTTCACGGGCGCCAAAAGGGGCGGCAAACCGGGAAAATTTGAGATGGCCCAAGGGGGTACACTCTTTCTCGATGAGATCGGCGATATGCCCCAGGCTATGCAGGTCAAGCTTTTGCGTGTCTTGCAGGAACGCGAGGTCGAACGGGTCGGGGGTACTGTGACCCGTCCGGTTGACATCCGTATTATCGCGGCAACCGGAAGATCGCTCGAAGATCTGGTAAATGACGGAAGCTTCAGAGCAGACCTATACTACCGAATTCACGTGATCCCGATTCGAATACCACCCATCAGGGAAAGGCGCGAAGATATCGAAGCTATAGCCGATAACTTCCTGGCCAGGCTGGCAAACGACACCGGCGAGATCAAAACAATGATTTCACCCGAACTTATGGAAGCGCTCAAATCCTATAGCTGGCCGGGAAATGTGCGCGAATTGCAAAACGTGCTCGAACGGGCCGCCGCTATGACCAGGGGAGAAACGCTTTTGCCCGAACACGTTCCCGAGTACCTTTTGCGCTCAATCCCGAAGCTGCGCACCGGCCTGGCGCCATGCACTCTTGCACACGCCAGGGCCGAGGCGGAGCGCAAAACCATTATTGCGGCCCTTGCGGCTGCGGCGGGAAACAAGACAAGGGCAGCGTCCATCCTGCAGATACATCGCGTGAAGCTCTATGAGAAGATGAAGCGGCACGGGATCCCATATATATCCAATAAGGTACATGTACCAAATTAACTACACCACGAGCGTAAGCAGCAGTTTAGCATATTCCTTAAAGGTTGCAGGCCGTTTAGCCATTTAAGTTGTGTAACTTTTAGGCTACATTTCTTGGCACTAGCGCTTCACTTGCCCCATAAATCCCCTCCAGAAGCCACTCGATGGACTTGGCACCGGAATTGCTATCCCGGTTCTCACAAAAAGAGATCCTTAAGATCGGCCTTATGATTTTGCCCCCATCCTCTGTCCATTGCGGAAAGGAAAGGCATGCTCGATATCAGGGGTTCCGTGGCGGTTATTACGGGGGGAGCTCAGGGAATCGGGCGGGCGCTCGGAGAATACTGGGTGGCCGGCGGAGGAAAGGTCGTGCTGGCCGATGTGTCTGAAGAGCCTCTGGAGGAAGCGAGAAAATCTCTGGAGAGTTTGGGGGGCGAGGCGGTTGCGGTTACCTGCAACGTCGTCAGGGAAGCCGATTGCTCATTGCTTGCGCAAAGAGCGATCGATCTGTTTGGAAAGATAAACCTGGTTGCCCCGTGTGCAGGCATTACCAGAGACGGTCCGGTGCTCAATACGGACAAAGACACCGGCAAAGTGATCGGGAAGATGTCGCTCGAGAACTTCCAGAGCGTTATGAACATAAATCTCACGGGTGTTTTCCTGACGGTTCGGGAATGCGTTGAACAAATGATAAACCATAACTGCCGGGGTCTGATCTGCCTCATATCTTCCACCAGTTCGCATGGGGCGGCCGAACAGCTCAATTATTCATCATCTAAGGCCGCTTTGTCAGTGACGCCCAGGGTGTTGACCGCCGAGTTGTTCAGGCGTGGCCTGGCCGGCAGGATACGCTGCGTTGCCGTGGCTCCGGGATATGTGGATACCTCGCCGGTAAGAGCAACCATGGAAGGAAAACCCGTCGGGAAGTCAGTGGACCAGGTCCCGATCGGACGTCTTATCGACCCTTACGAAATAGCGTCGCTGGTCGGTGAGCTTTACCGCAATGAGGCCCTTGCCGGGGATGTGTACTATATCCACGGCGGTTTGAGGCTGGGGTCGAAGGATTAGCGGCGCAGGCGGACTGTAATAACCTGACAAGAACCGGCGGCTTCGGGGGGGAAGGGGGTGATGCCGGGAGCTCCTCGCTACCACTTGAAACATAATCAACGGAATACTTTCCATTTTGGGCTCAAAGCCAAACTGTAGATTCGCACTTGTACGAACCAGCGATCGATATTGACAGCCTCGAGGACTTACCATCCACTTTAAAAGGAGTGCCTTTATGGATGTATTAGGGATTGTGCTGAGTCTGTTTCTTTTGATGTTCATGGCCTATATGGGGTTTTCGGTCATCCTGTTCGCCCCTGTCTTCGCTCTCCTGGCGGCCTCTCTCCAGGGGATGCCGATCATGCCTTCCTACACGGAACTCTTTATGGCCAAAGCCGTGGTCTACGTGAAACTCTTTTTCCCGATATTCCTGCTGGGCGCGGTGTTTGGGAAGGTGATGGAAGACACTCTTCTGGCGAAGGGC
>JBELAB010000012.1:0-17219 GCA_049509275.1 Syntrophobacteraceae bacterium
TTTGCTAAGGGAGGGCAATATCGATGAGTGATGTGACCGCTGGACTTTCCGTTTCAAGGACAGATTTTGCCAATCTGGCGAAGCGGATGCTTCGATACCGATGGCTTTGCTACGGAATGCTGCTTTTAACCTACATTTTCGTTTACTTCGACAGGGTCTCGCCGGCAGTGGTCGCCCCGGAACTCATGAAGGAATTCGGTCTTACGGCGACCAGTCTCGGCATCCTATCCTCAATGTACTTTTATCCATACGCTGCGATGCAGATACCATCAGGGATCCTTTCCGATTACCTCGGCCCGAGATTTTCCGTAGGCACCTTCTTCGTAATTGCGGCAATCGGTACGGCCCTTTTCGGTCTTGCACATTCCTTCGGCACGATTATTTTCGGCCGCTTCCTGATGGGTGTGGGCGTTGCCGTCGTCTGGATCCCCTGCATGAGGATCCTGGCAAACTGGTTCCGTCCAAATGAGTTCTCAACCCTCACCGGCACGATGCTCACCGTCGGCAATGCCGGCGCCGTCCTTGCCTCGGCGCCTCTCGCTTTCCTCGTTGGCCAGGTCGGGTGGCGTCCATCCTTTTTCTGGCTCGGCGGGTTCATGCTGGTCATCGCAGTCCTGAATTTCATCATCTTGAGGAACAAGCCTCAGGACAAGGGGTATCCGACCGTCTCGGAGATCGACGGTATAGATTACTACTCAACCCAAGCAGCCGCCAAGGTCGCCTTTACCGAAAATGTAAAGAAGTTGTTCGGGATGAGGAATTACTGGCTCATCGCCGTCTATGCCTTCGTGATTTACGGGACGGTTATGGGATTTCAGGGTCTGTGGTTTATTCCCTATGTGCAACATATTTACGGACTGCCCAAACAGGAGGCTGCCAATATGCTCATGTTCTGGCCGATAGGAATGGCTATCGGCTGCTTCAGCATAGGGTGGGCTTCCGACCGGCTCCTCAAGTCCCGCCGGAAAGCATCGCTCTACGGAATGATCATTTATGTGCTAACCTGGGTCCCCATCGTAATCTGGCCCGCATCCATTCCAGTCCAGGTCTTCTATCCGATGCTGTTCATAATGGGCTTTTTCTGCGGCGCATACGTGCCCAATTACGCCCACATCGCTGAAGGGCAGCCCCACAGTTTCATCGCCACGGCCAATGGAATGCTCAACATCTGGTACTTTATCGGTGGCGCGTTCTATCAGTCAGTGATGGGCGTCATTCTAGACGCATACGGGAAAGTAAATGGGAAATTCCCGGTCGAGGCATATCAGATGGCATTCGTCTTCTGCGCGATTACTCTTGTGATCGGTGCTGCGACCATGTATTTCACCATAGATACGCAAGCGCTTTTGAAGAAAAAGGCGGCATAGTTTCCTGTGGCCGGTCTCCCCGGCACTCAATTCGAATATTCGAGCAAAGTCACGGATAGCGGATTGAGTGCCGGTAGTAATCTAAAATCCAAATTCGGCCAACAGGGAATCGACCTCATCTTGAGAGTGCATCGCGTTTTCCACAGCGGCGTGAGCCGGTCCATAGAGTTCGGAGTCCGCGTTTTGCCTGCAAGTCTCCGTCTTTGCCCCGAACGTGCGGATCAGGCTGACAAGTTTCAGTTCCATATCCTTGAGCAGTTTGATTATCTTTTGAATGATCTGGCTGCTCAAATCATGGTAGTCCTGCGCGATCAGGATCGTATCCAGGTCTGAGCGATTTTCGCCAATGATCGCTTCTACGGCGTCCAGAGCTTGAGCGCCCTGCTCGAGCTTTTTCCTGGCCGAATCACCTACCGCTCTCAGTCCTCCGAGAAGCCCACGCAACCCCGAGAGCTGTTGCATTTCATTCGAAAGCCGCTCCTGCATGGTTTCCACGTGATCCAGGGTGGTTATGGCCGCCTTTTCCGTCAACTCCATTATGTGTTCGAGACGATTCCCGGAGTCGGGTATCTTGTGCTCGACAATCTCATGGAGGGACGGGTCAAGAGTGCTGAGAAAACCGCGTATTGAATCGTGCAGCCCCCTGGCCAGGCCTCCAATTTCTTTGTAAAGGCTCGAGGAGTCGCCCTGATGGTTGGCTATCTTCAGCAGGATCGTCTGCGCACCGGCAAGATCGCCGCCGGAAAACGCTTTTACGAACTCCTTGCCCGTGGTCATCAAATTCTTGACCCCGGCGTCTTCTGCAAACCAGGGCGACGCCCCGGACATAGGGTCCGAAGCGCTGAGGAGCTTTTCGATGTCTTTCAGGACATCGGCCGAAGGAGTGAAGGTAAGGCTGAATTTATCGCCGAAGCCTTCTTCGGAGGTCATCGACAGCTCGCCACCCCAACTCCTCACCAACTCAATCAAGTTAGTCAAAACGGGCTTTTCCGCACCTCCATCGAGAGGAGATTGAACACCTGCTTCATCCATGCTCCCAGATGCCTCAGACACTGTTTCCGGGGGCAATTCATTTCCCCCGGAAACCTCCGTTGCCGTCTCCGATGGTCCCAATATTTCCAGCAGTTCGTTCAAATCGATTTCGGGGGCCCCGTTGCCGTTTTTAAAAGTCCGCATCTGGTCAATAACCGAGCTTACTGCGAATCCCAGAACGGCAATAGAGTCTGTTGCGCCGGGCGACACCTTGTCGGTCAGGAATTTCTCGAGTTCGAGTCCGGCCTTCTCCAGCCCCTCCAGACCAAGCATGGCCGCTGTAGTATAAAATGACACAACAGACCGGCGAGATCTTTCCATCTCTTTTTCGACATCCCCGGCGACCAGAGCAGACACGCCTTCCTCAGCGTCTTGAAGAAACTTGATCAGTTCATCCCATTCCTGCGATTCGAATGCCATCATCTTCTACTTTCCTCGTATAGGCTGATTATCCCTTTTACATCGATTATCAATGCAATCTTACCATCTCCCAGTATGGCGCCCCCCGAGATCCCCGGCAGTTGCTGAAACATGTCCCCCAGACTCTTGATCACCACCTCCTGTCTGTCGACAATTTCATCGGCAAGCAGACAATATGAATTTTCGCCCTCGCTCACCACCATGAGCAATGCCTCCCAGGGGTTGCGGTGCTTAGGTTCTTCATGCAAATAGCTGTGCAAACGTACAAGCGGCACAAGGGAATCTCTAACTTTAACCAGTTCTCCCCTCCCCTGAACGGTAAAATACGCATCCTTAGTCGGCCTGAAGGATTCCTTGAGAGCAATTGTCGGCACGATATATCGTTCGGCCCCGATCTGTATGATCATCCCGTCGATAATGGCCATCGTGAGCGGCAGTTTCACATGGAAGGACGACCCCTTGCCGAACTGGCTCGAGATTTCCATCTTGCCGCGGAGCCGCTCAACGCACTTCTTTACCACATCCATCCCAACGCCACGCCCCGAGATTTCGGTCACCTTGTCCTTAGTCGAAAATCCCGGATGGAAAATCAGATCAAAGGTCGCCTTTTCATCCAGTTGATCTGAGGCGCTGATTATCCCCCGTTCAATTGCTTTAGTGCGAATCTTTTTGACGTCCAGCCCCCGTCCATCGTCCTCTATGTCAATTACTATGTTGCCCCCCTTCTGCTCGGTGGAAATAAATATCGTGCCCGTTGGATCTTTGTCGGCTCGGGTGCGTTCCTCGGGCATTTCGATTCCATGGTCAACCGAGTTTCTGATCATATGCACCAGCGGCTCGTATATCTCTTCGACCATGTTGCGGTCGATTTCGGTCTCTTCCCCTTCCATTGTCAGAACGACTTCTTTTCCGGATTTTTTGGAAAGATCGCGAACCAGCCGGATCATCTTTTGGAAAGTGCTCTTGATGGGGACCATGCGCATCGACATGCTGATACGCTGTAGCTCGGCGGTGATCCTATTTAGTTGAACGCAGTCCTTCTGGAGTTTTTGATCGCTTATTTTCATTATTCCGGGATTCTGCAACACCATCGACTGGGCAATGACCAGCTCCCCAACCATATCGACGAGGTTGTCGAGCTTGTGGGTGTCAACCCTGACAGACGCCGCGTTCTCTATCGAATGACGTTGCTCGCGTAAAGCCTTCGAGACCTCCCGAGGGCTGGCAGCTCCCTTATCGATTGCCGTCTCACCGAATTTTTTACCTTCGGCCTTGCCTTTCTCAATGATATCCTCAACTGCTTCATCCTCCAGGACCCCATGCTCAACCAGGATTTTCCCGACTTTCCTGACTGGAATCTCACTGCCGGCCACGGGATCGCCGGTGAAGTTTCTCACCTTTTCGATAAAACCAAGTACAAGCGGCGAGGGATCTTTGCGCCCGCCTTCGCCTCTTTCCAGCTCATCGAGCAGGCCGTTCAGAATGTCGGTGGCCCCCAGGACTATATCGATCACCGAGTCGGTTATAGCCAGTTTACCCGACCTTGCCAAATCCAGCAGGCTCTCAACCTCATGGCTCAGACGATGGATCTCAATCAAATTGATAAAACCAGCGACTCCTTTTATGCTGTGAAATGGCCGGAATACGGCGTTCATCGCCTCGATGTCTTTCGGGTTCCTCTCCAGGCCAAGCATGTTCAGCTCGATCGTCGAAAGATTCTCTTTGGCTTCCTCGATGAAGTCTCTCAGCAGTTCAGGGTCCTGTATCTCGTCAACCTTAGGATCGCTTTCCTCCCGGAATAGACTTTCCAGATTGAGGGCCGGTTCGCCGGACCCCGAACCATTGCCCGAATCTGCGGACGCCGACGCAAAAAAGTCTTCGTCCTCGTCTGGTTGCACAGTGGCCACAGTTCCTATCTGTGAGATCTCCCCTTCGCCGCTGTCCACCGCACCGTCAGCCACAAGGGAACCAAGGAGCTTTTGAATATCCAGCCAATCGGCGTTCGGATCAGATGATTCCTCCAGAATGAGGCGCTTGAAAATCAGCCTTGCTCTTTCAATAGTTCCAGCCAACGGCCCTGCCTGCCCAATTTGACCATCTAGCTCGTCGAGAAGGTTCAGGCACTCCCCGATTCCCATCAAATCGTCAGGACCGTCAAGCACCCCGTTGGCAAGCCGGTAAGCTATGTTTTCCATGAATTGTTATCCCAGTTAGAACAACTGCACAAATTCATCGCCAAAAAACGGCCTCAGGCAAGGCAGACCCTTCCCCCTACAGCGGCAGGACCTTAGCCAGTTTCTCTTGGAGGCCGGCAGCCGTGAATGGCTTCACTATGTAGTTGCTGACCTTCGCCTTGATCGCTTCTACTATATTTTCCTTCTGAGCTTCCGCTGTAAGCATCAGAAAGGGAATATCCTTTAAACTCTCCGTGCTTCGGACCTCTTTGAGCAATTCCAGCCCGGTCATCTTAGGCATGTTCCAATCTGAAATGATCAGGTCGACTTTTGTGCTTTTAAGGACCGCCACGGCTGCCGATCCATCTTCCGCTTCGACAATGTCTTCAAAATCCAGGTCGCGTAGAATCTTTCTGACGATGCGCCGCATTGTAATGAAATCGTCAACTATAAGAACTGTAAGGTTCTTGTAGGACATGGGTACCACCTCCTTTAGACCTCTTTCGCCTTGCCAGCAGCCGGTGCTGTGCAACCAAGAGAGCTTATTCCGGAATTCAGAAAATTCATCAAACTTCGTGGTATATCGGCCAAAGATACGACCTTTTCGGCCCCACCCAACCGGATCGCCTCTTTGGGCATCCCGAACACCACGCAACTCGCTTCGTCCTGAGCAACGGTATATGCGCCCGCCTTTTTCATATCGAGCAATCCGGCAGCGCCGTCCCTTCCCATGCCGGTCATAATCACACCGAGCGCGTTCGCCCCGACAAAGCGGGCAACCGAAAGGAAAAGCACGTCTACCGACGGACGCTGGTGGAAAACGAGGGGACCGTTTTTTACCTCCACGTAATAAGTGCCGCCGACACGCTTGAGGAGCATATGAAAGTTCCCCGGCGCAATCAGGGCGGTCCCAGGCAGAACTGCGTCCCCGTCTTTGGCCTCGCGCACTTCGATCTGGCACAAACCGTTAAGCCGCTCCGCAAAAGTCGTTGTAAAGCGCGGGGGCATATGCTGAACAATCACGATTCCAGGGGAGTTAACGGGCATTGCCATGAGAACGCATTTCAGAGCTTCAGTCCCTCCGGTCGATGCGCCCATTGCAATAACCTTATGAGTTGATCGCTTGAGGGCCAGGCTTAGCCCGGGGGTGTTTGTCTGCGCGACAGGCTGCGACATTGGCGTGGTGGTGTACATACGCACGTTGGCTGCCGCCCGGATTTTTTCAGCCAACTGTGCGCACATATCACCGACCGAGTACGATCCGCCCGGCTTGGCCATCACTTCGACTGCCCCGTATTCCAACGCCTCCAGGGCCATTTCACTGTTGGCCGGGGTCAGTGAACTCACTATAATTGCCGGTAACGGATGGTACTTCATCAACTTTCGCAGAAAGCTCAAGCCGTCCATCCGCGGCATTTCAATGTCGAGAGTGATAACGTCAGGCTTTAGATTGACGATCTTATCCCTGGCGACAAATGGATCGGGCGCAACACCTATAACCGAAATATCGTGGTGTTTGGACAGTTCCTGTGAGAAGATCTTTCTCACGATAGCCGAATCATCAACTATGAGAACTTTTATCTGCTTCATTTCCATTGCCTGACAGATCCATCTTCAATAATTTCACGACACTGAACTCAACCGGGCAGATAACTGAGAACGGCAGAGCCGGCCGGTTCTTCAAAAAAGCTGAAATCAAGCCGCACGGCGGATTGAGCCCTGTGCGTTGGGTCGGACCCGATCTTCCAGACCCTGGGTATTCCCAATTTCCAGGCCGCATCATTTATCCGGGCGTGATATCCGCCACCGATCATGTTTACCAGTTCCTTCATGCTATCTCGGAGGTCCTCATCTTTAACCTGGTTTTCTTCAATGCCGAGAAAGCCGGCGGTTATCATCCCGGCGAATTGTTCACTCAGTTGCAGGGAAATGGCGATACGCACCTCGTGATTCTGAAGCTCGATTTCCGATTCATAGTCGAAACACCGATCTTCCCGTCCGCAATCCTGAAATTCCACCATTGCAAAAAACATGGTCTCGAGGATCTCAGAAATCACATCCTTCAACATTGGTTCCGATTCTAAAACCATCTGTCTCCCCCATGATGCGACTCAGAAAAGCCTCCATTTCTTCCGGCCGGAAGGGCTTGCGGATGTAACCGCTGGCGCCCAGAGCCATCAACTGATTGAGCCTGTCTTCGTTTGCTTCGGTTGTAATAATGGCCACCGGAGTATCCCGGCAGATATTCTTTGCCCTCAGGGATCGGATAAACTCGACGCCGTCCATTACAGGCATATTAACGTCGGCCAAAATCAGGTCGATCCACTTGCCCTCCAGAATGTCCAAAGCTTCCTGGCCGTTTGAAGCTTCCAGGCACTCTCCAAGCTCAAACCCCAACAGTCGAAGAATTTTCCAGATGACCTTCCGCATCGATCTGGAATCATCCACTATGAGAACGTTGTACGACATGGCGCCCCTCGCGCACCCAGCGGAGACCGGACATTTGCCGGCCTCCGACCGGAATCAGTTTATAACTTAACTTGGAGATCATATTTCTATCTCAGCTCCGCTCCCCACTTTCACAATTACTCTGCCGAAATCCATCTCCAACCGCACAGTGCGGTTGATTTCCCCCCCTACATGCTCAGCGGCGATCGTCACGTTGTTTTTCCAAAAAATCTTGCGCATCGCCAGATAGTTTCTCTTGCCGATATTGAAAATACCGTTTGGGTCAAGAATTTGTGCGCCCCCGACTGTTTTCACCACCATGTGCTCTTTTTTGGCCCCCATCATGTAGCTGTTCTTGAAAAGATGCCTGATCCCCGTATCCGCAAACACACATGGGTTCTTCTTTGCCTTTTCCGGATCGAGCGAAGACTCCGGAAGCATGTAATGAAGCATTCCGCCGACGTTTGCGAGCGGGTCGAAAATTATTACAGCAATGCAGGAACCCAGAGAATATGTGACCAGAAACCCCTCTGGCGAGTCGCTGAGCGCCATATCCGCCACTCCGATTACCCTTCTCATTTGAGACTTTCTCGTATTAAATGATGCCCGACATTCCATCAGAGCTCTAATCCCGAATGATCACTGCCTGTTAGTCTACGATCTAATTACGGTATATAGCCGGCCGCACATAAGACAGCTTATGCGCCAGCCCCGTCAGGCTCTCGGAGTGGCCGACAAAAAAATAGCCTCCGGGGCTTAAAAAGCCCGCCATCCTGTTAACGAGTTCCTCCTGCGTTTTCTTGTCGAAATAAATCATTACGTTTCGGCAGAAGATGAAATCAAACAGTCCTTTAAAAGGGTAAGGCTCTTTGAAGTTCAGCCTGTGAAAAGTGATGACCTGTTTGACATGAGGAGTTACCTGGAAGTCCGGTTTCCCATTGTTGTTGCTGATCTTTTGAAAATTCGCCTGCCGGAGTGCAGGCGGGACTTTTTGCGTCTTCTCCTCGGAGTAAATCCCGCGGCTCGCCGTCTCCAAAACGCGTGTCGATATGTCGGTCGCCAGTATCCGCAAATCCCATCTCATCGTTTCCGGCAGGTGTGCCAGCACACACATTGCCAAGCTGTATGGTTCCTCGCCTGTCGAACACCCCGCGCTCCATATCCTGATCCTGGAATCCCTGTCTTTTAGCTTTTTCGCGATCAGTTCAGGCAGGACAACCCCATCCAGAAAATCAAAATGCTGGGACTCTCGAAAAAAATAGGTGAGGTTTGTCGAGATGGAATCGAGAAAATGGATGAATTCGCCGGGATTCGCCCCAGAGGTTATGAATTTGAAATATTCTTCATATGAACCGATCCCGGTCAGTCGCAGCCGTTTGTTGAGCCTTGCCTGCAGAAGCGCTTTTTTGCCTTCGTGTAAATTTATGCCGCACTGCTCATAAACAAGCAGACTGAACTGCTTAAACAGGCGATCCGACAAATTGTTTTCCATTGCGTCCACTGCCTCTAGGGGCCCTTGCCACACTAACGGCCGGTTTCTGTCCAGAAAGGCTTCTTCAGGTTTTGCGCCCTGGCGGTACAAAGAAGAGTGCAGGGTGCAAATCAGGCCACTTTGTCCAGAAAACTTATGTCGCTGCTGACCAGAACGCGGTCGATATCGAGCAGTATCTTCACGCCCCCGCCCGTTTTGGCCATCCCGAGGATGTAGTCGGTCTCCAAAGTAGTCCCGAAGCTCGGTGTGTCTTCGATATCGGCTCCCTTTATGTTGAGCACCTCAGAAACCGAATCCACCACCACGCCTATGTGCAGTTTTGCGCCTGAACCATCGATTTCGACCACTATAATGCATGTGCGCTCGGTATAGCCGTTCTCGTCCATGCCGAACCTGAGCCGCAGGTCAATTACAGGGATCACCTTACCCCTGAGATTTATCACCCCTTTAACGAAATCAGGCGTCTGCGGAACCGGTGTAATCCTCATCATCCCGATTATTTCCTTGACCTTCAAAATGCCGATTCCGTATTCTTCGTCCCCCAGAGAAAAGGTGAGATACTTTCCTTCCCTCTCCAGTCCCAAACTTGCTGTCCGATTTACCTCGCCCGGCTGATCTTTCATAAGAAATCCCTTCCTGTTTTCGCCCGATATGTATTCTTTTTTGCAGGCGGCCGCAAAGTTGCGGCCTCACGAACCCACTCCGGCCCTCCCGGCGCCCGGCTGATACCGCATTCGGCGTAAGCCGCCACTGCCTCAAATGCGACCTTCTCCGCCGCTCCTTGTGTATAAATCGGCAGAAGAAATTTTTTTCTTCAATATAACTCTTAAAAATTATGCACAAAAATATCGCCGACAGGCTGTAATACGCAGATCGCATAGCGGAGGGCAGATGTGGTGGTCCTTAGAGAAATTGCCCCTTGACTTTCACCTTTTATTCACCTAGATTGAACTAAATGTTCCGAAAAGGAGTTCAGAATGACGGGGCTTACCCCGGCGCAGGAAAAAGTTTTCCGGTTCGTGCGGGAATATATCACCCGGCACGGCTATTCGCCATCTTATGAGGAAGTGCGGCGTCATCTCGGGTTCAAATCCCTCAACTCTGTCTACAAGCACCTGAAGCAGCTCGAAGGACGAGGGTATCTGCGGACGCCGTGGAACAACAAAAAACGCGCCCTCGACCTGACTCCGCTGCACTCTTCCGTGCAGGCCGGGACCTCAAGCATTCCCTTCCTGGGGACGGTTGCCGCCGGAATACCAATCGAAGTGGTCCAGACGGCGGAATCGATAGAAGTTCCGGAAAATTTTCTCGGCAACGGAAGCAATTTCGCACTGCGGGTCCGAGGCGATTCAATGATCGAAGACGGCATTCGGGACGGCGATATTTTGATCATCACCCAACAGCCCCAAGCCGAAAACGGGCAAACCGTCGTGGCCCTGGTGGCCGGGGAAGCGACCGTAAAGAAATTTTACCGCAGAGAAAACGAAATCGAATTGAAGCCGGCCAATTCCCGAATGAAATCGATTGTGGCAAGCGTCGAAGAGGTCGAGGTGGTGGGTGTCGTAATGGGCCTGCTGCGCAATTACCGCAACCATAGGCACCTCGCGGGGCGTGGAGATTCAGGCGGGAACTCATGCCCCGAAATATAGTGCATCTGGGGGTGCCCGATTTTTATACGGCAATCGAGCAACTTAGGCGGCCGGAATTGAAAAGGCGCCCGCTCGTTTTGGCCGAAGCGGGCGAGAGGTCCGTTATCCAGGGTGTAAACAGCAACGCCAGAAAAGAAGGCATCCATGAGGGCATGCCGCTTAGCCGGGCGCGCCGCCTGTGCAGCCGGATTCATGTAATACCCTCTGATTTTTATCATTACCGGGAAAAACACCTGGACATCGTCCGGGAATCCGGATTCTTTTCGCCGCTTGTCGAAGGGAACTGCCCGGGAAGTTACTTCATAGACGTCACCGGGACCCGCCGCCTCTGGGGACCTGGACCGGACCTGGCCTGCCGGATGGAAAAGGACCTCTACATAAAAATGGGACTTCGGGCACGGGTCGGGCTTGCTTCGAACAAACTGGTAAGCCAGGTTGCATCAAATTGCATCGACTCGGGGGACCTGAGTTTTATCTTCCCCGGGAATGAAGAATCGTTTCTTTCGCCTCTGCCCGTCGATCTTCTTCCCGGCGTGGGTGAGGTTACCACTTCCAGGCTGGCCGGCTTCAACATCCTGAAAATCGGGCAACTGGCATCCTTTCCCCTCGACATGCTTGCGGCGGTTTTCGGCAGGAGTGCGGAGCGTCTTCTTAAAATCGCAAAAGGCCTGGACCCCGCCCCGGTACTTCCCACTCATCAGGCGCTGCGGGTATCCATTACGAAAATTCTGGACCGCGATGAAATCGACCTAGGGCGCCTTGAATCCGTTTTGTTCCAGCAGGTTGAAGAGGCGGGATGGAACCTGCGCCGCCATAATCGCTGCCCGGGAAACTTCAGGCTGCAGATTCGGTATGCGGACGGCGTGTCGGTCGATACCCGCAGGCGGATTTCTTCCGGGTCTGTCCAGGCTGACCGATTCCTTTTCCGGTCGATTCTCCCCGTCTTTTATCAGCTTTTCCGGAGGCGCGTGGCTGTGCGCAGGCTGGTCCTGGAATTTTCGGACCTCGCGATGCCCTCTTCTCAGCTTTCGCTTTTCACGTGGGAAAAAAAGAAATCGTCAAAAGAGCTCAACCTTCAGAAGGTCCTGGATTCGATCCGCATGAAATTCGGGAAAGGGATAATTGCCTGGGCAAGGGTAGCTTAAGGCAGTTTTCAGTCATGAACGATTTTGTCCACCTCCATGTCCATTCCTTCTATTCCATGATGCAGGGCGTAAGTTCGCCCGAAGTCCTGTGCAGGGAGGCCAAAAAAGCCGGTTTTACCCATCTTGCCCTGACCGATACAAACGGTTTCTACGGCCTTATCAATTTCCTGGAAGCTGCGCGCGCAACCGGGATCGAACCTGTAGTCGGGGCCGAAATAAAAACCCCGCAAACATGTGCGGTGATCCTTGCCGGAACCGCCGCCGGATACGAAATTCTCTCGGACCTCATTACCCGCCGCCATATCGAGGATGACTTCTCACTTATCCGAAGCCTTCCGGAAAAAAGCTCCGATCTTGTGCTCCTCAGCGCCGATCCGGAATTGATAAAAGCATTGCGCAACCGCTTGGAATGCTTTTTTGAAATAGTGCCGGGCCCATCCGACCGAAAGCTCCTCCATGAGGCAAAGGAGATCGGCATTGCGCCTGTGGCCACAAATGCAGTCCATTTTGCCGGGGAGCAAGACTATCCCCTTCACCGGCTCGTTCGGGCCATAGACCTGAACAAAACCCTGGGGTCGCTTGCGCCGGGGGAGGCCGCAACTGCGGGCCGGTGGCTGAAATCAGCCCGCGAGATGTCCGTGCACTTCCCCAACTGCCCGGAAGCGCTGGCCAACACGGTAAAAATTGCCCAAGCCTGCCATACCGCCTGGGACCGTTTTCAGACCGTTTTCCCTCATTACCTCGATAAAAACGAGGACCACTTCGCCCTCCTTGTCTCCGAGTGCCGCAGGGGGATTGGCCGGCGTTACGGAAAAACCGGCAGAGCGATTGAAGATCGCCTCGCAGAAGAACTCGATCTTATCCGTTCCAAAGGATTTGTGGATTATTTCCTCGTGGTGGCAGATATCGTGCGCCGCCGTCCGATCCACTGCGGACGGGGAAGCGGGGCCGCAAGCCTGGTCAGCTATCTTTTGGGAATAACCCATGTCGATCCCATCCGGCACAATCTCCTGTTCGGCAGGTTTCTAAATCCCGAACGCAAGGACCTCCCGGACATCGACGTCGATTTCCCGTGGGACGAGCGTGAGGAGCTTTTTGAAGAAATTATGGCCCACTACGGGAGCCGCAGGATGGCTCTGGTCAGCAACCACGTGGGGTTCCGGGCCAGGGCCTCGGTGCGGGAAGTGGCGAAAGTATACGGCGTCCCCGCCTCCGAGATAAAAGAGGTAACCCGCAGGATGAACTACTGGCCCTCGCGGGGCGCTGAGATATGGGAGCACATAAAATCATATCCCAAATTCCGCAATTTCCCCCTGGACCCGCCCTGGCCTGAAATCATCGATCTTTCTTCGCGCCTGGAGTCGGCGCCCCGAAACATCGGGACCCACTGCGGCGGGGTGGTACTCGTTCCGGACCGGGTATCGAGGTATGTTCCGGTCCAGATAAGCGCCAAGGGGGTCCGAATCATCCAGTGGGAAAAAGACCAGACCGAAAAGGCGGGCCTCGTCAAAATAGACCTTCTCGGCAACCGCTCGCTCGCCGTGATTCGCGACACCATCGAGTCGGTTCGGGAAAACACGGCGAAGATCATCGACTATTCGAACTTCAATCCGATTGACGACCCGAAAACCCGGGAAATCATCAGCCTGGGAAATACAATGGGCGTATTCTACCTGGAATCCCCATCCATGCGGCTCCTGCAGCAAAAGGCACGAAAGGGCGATTTCGAGCATGCCGTGATCCATTCGTCCATTATACGCCCGGCCGCAAACCGGTTTATTCGGCAATACCTGAGCCGGCTTCATGGAGAACCGTACGAGCCGCTCCATCCACGCCTTAAAGACATTCTGGCCGAAAATTACGGAATACTGGTCTATCAGGAAGACGTCGTGCAGGCGGCGATGGCGCTGGCCGGCTTTTCATGGGGTGAGGCGGATAGCCTGAGAAAAGTGCTGAGCAGGAAAAGCCGCGAGCAGCTCTCGGCCTACAGGGCGCGCTTTGAGCAAGGATGCGCCCGAAACGGGATTTCACCCGAGGTGGTGGAAAGCGTCTGGGACATGTTCACCTCTTTTTCCGGCTATTCGTTCTGTAAGCCGCACTCGGCCTCATATGCCCTGGTGAGCTTCAAGTCCGCGTATCTTAAGGCGCATCATCCGGCGGAGTTCATGGCGGCGGTCCTCTCCAATGGAGGGGGCTATTACAGCACTTTCGCCTACATTTCGGAGGCCCGGCGCATGGGCATCGAGGTCCTGGGACCGGACATAAACCAAAGCCGGCTGCCCTACACCGGCAGCGGGAAAACGATACGAACAGGTTTTCAACAGCTTCAGGCAATAAAGAAAAGCGCCATAGAAGCCATTCTCAGAGAAAGAAGCCGGGGGGGACCTTTTTCATCAATCGAGGACTTTCTCGATCGACTGAGAGGGCAAAACGGCCTCCCCATATCTGCCCCGGACTTCGCCATACTTGTCCGAAGCGGCGCCATGGACTCCATTTCCGGGGCCTTCAACCGCCCGCAAATTCTCTGGTTCATCGAAGCCCGGCTCAATGGGTTCCGCGCGCCAAACAATACGCAATCGAGAACGGGAACATCGCATGATCCACAAACTCCCCTGCTCTTTAAAGGGGGGCCGGGGCCCTCAAAAGGGAAAAACCGGCCGCAACTTCCGGTTAAAGCCGGTAAAATGAATGAACAGATTATAGCTGCATTCCATTCGCGCTCTCCCATAAGGGTCCCTGCCCTCCCGGATTTTTCCGACCGCCGGAAATGGGCGCATGAATCAGAAACGCTGGGATTTCCCCTCTCGGTCCATCCTCTTGAATTGGCCGATCCGTTTTTCCGCTCGCTTCGGGCGGCGTGGCCGCAGCCAAGATTGGCGCTGCCTTCGGCGGCGCCTCTCCCGGCCAACGAGTTGTGCGCGATCGTTCCGGCATCCGGCATGGCCGCGCACGCCGGGAAAAAAATCAGCATGAAAGGGTGGCCCGTCACGCGCAAGGAAGTCTTGACCAGGGAAGGGGAAGAAATGGAGTTTTTTACCTTTGAAGATAAAACAGGAATCTTTGAGACGGTTTTTTTCCCGAAACCATTCAGGCGATTTTGCCAGGAACTCGACATGAACCATGCCTATCTGCTGCACGGCCAGGCGGAAAGCGAATTCGACGTGGTTTCGCTCAATGTGGATTATGCTTACCGGATACCAAGATGGAGTGACAGCCAGACGTGACCGCTGCACGGTTTCTATGTCCGTCGCACCTTCAAGCCGGCATTGATTTGTTCGACAGCGCGGGTAAGTTCCGGCAGAAAAGTTTTGATTGCCCTGGATTTTGAAGATCTTCCCGTATTTGTAACAATGTTCATTGCGGCAATGATCTTGCCGTTCGAATCAATCAACGGCACAGCGATGCCGCAAATGCCTTCCTCCAATTCACCGTTGACCCACGACCAGCCCTTTCTTCTATCCTCAGCGATGATTTTCCTGAGGCGAACCGGGTCGACTATCGTTTTCTTAGTAAATGGTTTTAATTCCACAGTGGCGAAGTAGCAATCCAGTTCCTCGGCCGTGAGCCCTCCAAGCAGCACACGCCCCATGGATTGAGCATAGGCGGGCAGGCTGGTGCCGATGCTGATGTTGACGGTCAAGATCCTGCGAGTAGGCACCCGCATAACATAGACGATATCCGTACCTTCGAGAAGTGCGATAGAGCTGGTCTCATGCACCCTGGCGACCATATTCTCCATGATCGGCTGGGCAAAATCCCAAAAAGGCAATGAAGACAGGTAGGAGTAACCCAGGTGGAGAATCCGCGGGGTCAAGGAAAAGCGCCGCCCGTCCGCTCGAACATAGCCCAAATTGTGCAGAGTGCACAGTATTCTTCTGGCTCCAGCGCGGCTCAGGTTGGTGAGTTCGGCGATTTTGGTAATGGTCATTTCCCTGGCATTGGGGCCGAAGCAACGGATGACCGAGAGGCCGCGGGCGAAAGATTGAACGAATTGGTCGCTGCTTTTTGGCATGGCAATATGTTCGCATAGCGAACCGGTAAATGCAAGCCTTTTTGCGAGCAAAAATATCCTTGACACGGCATGGGGCCGGGAGTATGCGTGTTTCGCGTTCTTATAGCGAATACTTGTTCGTAAGGCGGACAAAATGCAACCAAAACAGCAAATGCCATTGGAATCCATCCTCGTTTTGGACCTGTCTCGTGTAATCTCCGGTCCCTTCTGCACGATGATGCTCGGCGATATGGGCGCGGAAATCTGGAAGGTCGAGCCTCCGGCCGGAGACGACAGCCGAGGACTCGTACCCCCATTCATCGGGGACCAATCCGCTTACTTCCTCAGCCTCAATAGAAATAAACGCGACATCTGCCTTGATATAACCCGGCCGGAAGGGAGGGATGCGCTCCTGCGCATGGCACAAAGAGCCGACGTCGTCATTGAAAATTTCCGGCCGGATCTCAAAGAACGGCTAGGCATCGGCTACGATGAGATCGCCGGGCGCAACCCCTCCGTTATCTACTGCTCCATATCCGGGTTTGGCCAGGACGGGCCCTATAAGGATCTTCCAGGCCTGGACAATATTTTTCAGGGCATGGCGGGGTTAATGGAGGTTAACGGTGAAGCGGGCGGACCTCCATTGAGAGTCGGGGAACGATTTGCCGACGTCATCACGGCAATAAACGCCGCCTTCGGCATCATGGCTGCACTGTTTCATCGGCAGCGTACCGGAGAGGGACAGTTCCTGGATCTGGCGCTCGTGGACTGCCTGATTGCCGCCCAGGCGCCGCTGATCTCCTATTATTTCGCAACCGGAAAACAGCCGCCCAGGGTTGGAAATGGCTCCACGTTCTCCGCCCCGACAAATACTTTCCAAACCTCGGATCGCCCCATCAACCTGTGCATTATGAATGACAAGCATTGGGCCAATCTCTGCCTGGTGCTTGGCAGGAAAGACCTCAGGGAGGACAACCGATTCAAGACAACTCAGCTTCGTGTGGAGAACACAACCGCAATCACCGAAACCGTGGCGCAGATACTCAAAGAACGACCCTCAGCCGAGTGGCTGGCGCGCATGCAGGAGGCCGGGGTTCCATGCGGACTGCTATACACTTACGAAGAAACCTTCAGCGATCCGCAGACCCGGCACAATGGAATGCTTCAGGATATCCCCCATCCCACTGTGGGTGTGCAAAGGACCATCGGCTTGCCGGTTCGCCTTCACAAAACACCGGGTGCGATTCGTAGGGCGGCCCCGCTGCTGGGGCAGCACAGCCGGGAAATATTGCATGAGGTCGGATACGACGACAGGGAAATTGACTCGCTAATTCAAAAAGGCATCGTTATACAGCCTTGAACCGGTCTTGGGCACAAACGGAGCGATAATGGAGCAGGAATTAGAAACGGACTTCTGGAAGGACGCTGAAAGCCGCAAGATCTGGGACGACATCGTTCCGGGCGAGCCGCGCAAAACGATCCCCTATACCTTGACGCTGGA
>JBELAB010000120.1:0-7776 GCA_049509275.1 Syntrophobacteraceae bacterium
TAACATGGCAAAGGCAAACCTCGCGGAGCGTTGATTATGCTGTTAAGCGTGTCAAAATCTCTCAGCGCTCTCTGGCGTAGTCTATTTTTTAATTCTGTTAATCCTGTCAAAATCTCTCTGTGTTTTTGCGGAGAAAGGAGAACCGGCAAACCGGGAGGGTTCGAACTCTGCGTCGCCGGGCGACGAAATTGTCCGGTTGAACAAGGAAGTTGTCAGCCTCTACAGGCAGGGCAATTTCGAAGAAGCGCTCGCCCGTTGCACAGAGACCTGCGAGCTTGCGAGGCGCGAGCTGGGCGAGGAGCATCCGGAGTTTGCCAGTTGTATCAACAATCTGGCATCAATTTACGAAGTCAGAGGTGAATACGGCCAGGCTGAACCTCTTTTCAAGCAGTCCCTGGAGATATCGAAAAAAGTTCACGGAGAAAACGATCCGGATTTCGCTCTAGGCCTCAACAACCTTGCAAACCTTTACCTGGAAACGGGCAGATATGCCGAGGCCGAGCCACTCTACCTTCGCGCCATGGAAATCATTCGCGCCGGCGCGGGTGAGGACAATGCCTTCTTTGTCAAAAGCCTCAACAACCTTGCTTCCCTTTACAAGCGGATGGGCAATTATGTTGAAGTGGAGCCGCTCTATAAAAAGGCGGCGGACATTCTGCTGAAGATCTCGGGGGAAGACCAGCCTGACTATGCGATTGTCTTAAACAACCTCGCGGGGTACTACTACCTCCTTGGAAGGTACCCGGAGGCCGAATCCACCTACCAAAAGTCACTGGACGCCGCTCGGAAGGCCGTCGGCGAACAGCATCCCATATATGCCCGAAGCCTGAATAACCTGGGCTCCGTGTATGAAGCCATGGGCAACTACGCCAGAGCCGAACAGCTTTACCAGCAGGCCCTCCGGACCATCTCTTCAAAATCGGGAAAAGATAGCACCGATGCCGCCGCTATGCTGAACAATCTCGGCGGCTTATACAAAACCATAGGGGACTACGGCAAGGCCGAGTCGTTTTACCGTCAGTCAAATGACATCTGGCGGGCCGCTGTGGGAGAAAAACACCCGGAGTTCGCTGCCAGTCTAAACAACATGGCGGATCTCTATTATTGGATGGGCAAGTTCGATGCGGCCGAGCAACTGTATCTGAAGGTGCTCCAAATCCAGAAGTCGAGCCTTGGCGAAAAGCACCCGGATGTGGCCCTGAGCTCGCAGAACCTTGCCGTGGTCTACGTAAAGATGGGCAGGTACCCGGAAGCCGAGTCTCTCTATCGGCAGACGCTGGATATATGGAAGTCGGCCCTGGGAAACAGAAATCCCGATGTCGCCCTTGCCCTGCAGAACCTGGCCCTGCTCTACGTAAAGATGGGCAGGTACGAGGAGGCCGAACCGCTCTACAGGGAGGCCCTGGAAATATACGTTGCGGTCCTGGGGAAGGAAAACCCCGATGTTGCCACCACTCTGAACAACCTGGCAGCGCTTTGTGCCGCGACTTCCCGCGAAGGCCAGGCACTGGAGCTGATGAAGCAGGCTGAAAGTATCTATGACCATTTGATCCGGCAAGTCTTCACCTTCGCCTCCGAAACCCAGCGCATGGGATACGTCGCAGTCCTTCGCGGGGACATGGACAGCTTTCTGTCTCTGATTTCACAGTATCTGGCAGACTCGCCCGCCGCGGTGGCGGACGGGCTGGACATGGTGCTAAGACGCAAGGCAATCGTGGCTGAAGCACTGGCGGCCCAGCGGGACTCCATTCTTGGAGGGCGCTATCCCGATCTTGCGCCTGCCCTTCGCAGGCTGAGGACCCTCAATGCTCAGATAGCCCAAAGAATTTTGTCCGGTCCGGGTCCGGAAGGTCCCGAGGCCCATAGGCAGTTGCTGGAGAAGTGGGCGGCTGAAAAGGAGAGCCTCGAAGTCTTCCTGGCCGGCCGCATCCCGGAGATCGACCTGGAAAGAAAACTCATGGAGGCCAATCGGGCCAAAGTTGCCGGGGCGCTTCCCCAGGGCACGGTCCTCGTCGAGTTCGTCCGGTTCAATCCGTTCGATTTCAAAGCCATACCCGCCAAGGGACAGCCGGCCTGGAAGCCGGCTCGCTATCTGGCTTTTGTCCTGCTTCCGGGTCAACCGGACAACATTCAGATGATCGACCTCGGCGAGGCAGACCTCATCGACGACATGATCTCCGATTTCAGGGGTGAGATCACGGGAAAGGCCGAAAAACCGGACGGTCATGCGGACAGGGGCGTGCGGGGCGCCGTTATGGATGTTGGCCCCAAGCTTCGTGAAGCGCTCTTCGATCCTTTGAAAAAAGTCCTGGGAGACCGTAAGCGGCTTATACTGGCCCCTGACGGCGACATCTACCGTTTGCCCTTCAGTGTGCTGCCTGCGGACAAAGAGCGCTACATTATCGATGACTACCACATCAGCTATGTCGGCGCCGGGCGGGATATCCTGCGCTTCGGCTCAGGTTTTACCCCGGGAGCTTCAGCGCCCATGGTGATTGCAGACCCGGACTACGATCTCGAAGCCGGCCCGAAGAGCGTTCAAACGGACACAGGGGCTTCTCTGGAAAGGCGATCCAGGGACATGGTCCGTTATGCTTCACACTTCGAGCATTTACCGGGCACACGTGCAGAGGGTGAGAATATTGCCGCGATGCTCGGTATCAAAGCTCTGGAAGGGGGATCAGCCACCAAGCGCAGCGTTGAAGATGCGCGCTCGCCCCATATTCTGCATATAGCGACTCATGGCTTTTTTCTGCCGGACCAGCGGCGCCCACCGGGGGGCAAAGAGTTCCAGACGGGTTGGGGAAATGGCGGGGCCACTGAAAAGGCCAACCCGCTGTCACGGGGGATGGAAAACCCGCTGCTGCGCTCAGGGCTTGTGTTGGCGGGCGCAAACACCTGGCTCAAGGGAAATGTGCCGTCCCCCGAGGTTGAGGACGGAATCCTGACGGCGGAAGACGCTTCCGGTCTGGACTTGCTTTTCACCGACCTCGTGGTGTTATCAGCCTGTCAGACCGGGCTCGGGGACATAAAGGCCGGCGAGGGGGTTTTCGGATTGCGCAGGGCGTTTCTCCTGGCTGGAGCAAAAACGCTCCTGATGAGCTTGTGGAAGATTCCGGATGAAGAAACCCGGATGCTGATGGAAGGCTTTTATAAGCGCATATTGGAAGGAAAGCCAAGGGCAGAGGCCTTGCGCGAAGCGCAGTTGGAGGTCAAGGCCGTTTCCCCGGACCCGCTGTTCTGGGGTGCATTCATCTCGCAGGGCGATCCCGGGCCACTTCCTAAGAACTAAGCGTTCACTGCAGAGCTTCCGGCTAAAGCAGGTATTGAACAGATTATGCAGAGGACGCGAGGCAAAGCTATAACTGCCTTAGACAGGATTTACGGGATTAACATGATTGAAAATGGCTCATAAGGATCAACCGCAGCCCTGCAAACGAATCGCTGGATTGCGCGAGTTGTCGAACACTCCATGTCTGTTTTATCAGTTAATCCTGTCAGGAAGTTTTTCTCTGCGTCCCGCGTGATATGGTTTTCCTCCGTACGACGGTGAAAGGAGAGATTTGTGGCCAAGGTAAAATGGGGATGGACCTTTGCTCTGATCTTATTTTTGATCTTTGCCGCGCTGACGGTTTTTGCCGAGCAGCAGGCAACAAGAATTATTAAGTTTGCCCCCACTACCCACGTTCGGGACGTTAGGGAGGGCAAGTGTTGGACCAGCTCCATTGCAGCTCCAAGGCCGGATGCATGGCGTTGCATGATAGAAAATGAAATTTTCGATCCCTGTTTTGCCTCCACGGACAGGAACCTTGTAATATGCAACCCGAATCCTCCTAAGGGTTACCCCGGATTCAGGTTAAGGCTGACGGAGCCCTTGCCGAGGTCCGAAATCCCTGCCCAGTCGGGCTACGAAGGCGGATGGCTGGTCGAACTGGCGGACGGGACATTATGCAGACCGGCGACAGGCACAAGGTTTGAAGTCAAGGGCAAGGTGGCAACCTACTATTGCGATAGTTGGCAAAAGGGCAAGGACATCGTCCTGCTGGAAGGCCTCAATACCGGAACACCACTCTGGATGGCTGAGAAGGCGACGATTGTCCAGGGTCCACGAGGTCCAAATTACTTAAGTTCGCATAAAATAGCTGTAAAGACAGTCTGGCAGTGAGAAGCATGTTGCCGGAAAATAAAAGCAGGGGTCACACTTACACTCTTGACTGTAAATCTTTCTAAGAGTAGCTCATGTCCCGATGGGGACACCCGAAACCACGAAAAGTTGCCTGAACGATTGTCCTTTGGAATTGGGAAAGTGATTCAATGGGGCTTTAGGAAACAGCCCCTGAAGCTGTGCCCACCCTACCGGGCTGAAATCGTCGAATAGAATTTCACTCTCGAAGTTCGGAGGCCGCAAAATGGAAAAAAAAGACAAGTCCGAAGGTTTGACACGACGCGCCTTTATCAAAACCATTGGATTGGCGGGGATAGCTTCAACCGGGCTGAATGTTGACAATGGCGCCATTGGTTCGGAACCACCCGGAGCCGGGAAAGGTCCCTTGTCCAGGCGCCGGCTTGGAAAAACGGGCGTAGAAGTACCGGTTCTGTCCCTTGGCGGGATGTTCGACACGATCAATAATCAGTCGGTCCTCAGACAGGCCCTCGACTGGGGCGTAAATTCCTGGGACACGGCAGAATTGTATGGAAATGGCTCGAGTGAGGAGGGGTACGGGCGTTTTCTCACAAAAAATCCCGATGCCAGGAAGCAACTGTTTATCGCCACAAAGCTGCACCATTACGAGCCCGAAGCCTTGACGGAGGGTCTGGACAAGTGCCTTAAAAGGCTCTGCACTGATTACGTGGATTTGTTTTACGTGCACTGCATAGATAATTTCAACGCGATAGCCGCTCCCAAACAGTACAGGGAATGGGCTTCCGGAGCGAAAAAAGCCGGCAAAATCAAACTCTTTGGGTTCAGCGCTCACACAAATATGGATGAGTGCATGCTGAGCGCAGCCAAAACGGATTGGATCGATGCGATAATGTTCAGTTATAATTTTCGGATAATGCACACGCCGAAGATGGAGGAAGCCGTTGCCGCATGCGCAGATAAGGGGATCGGGCTCGTGGCCATCAAAACGCAGGGAGGCGGACAGGTAAAAACGGACAGCGAAGCCGAACTGCAACTTGCGGGACGATTTCTCGAACGCGGTTTTACCGATAAGCAGGCCAAGCTCAAAGCTGTACTGGAAAACCCAAACATTGCGAGCGTCTGCTCCCAGATGCCCAACCTTACGATTCTTTCGGCCAACATAGCGGCGGCGAGAGACCAGACGGGCCTTACGCGAAGCGACTTCGACCTGCTGGAAAGATTTGCGGCTGAAACTCGAGAAAGCTACTGCGCCGGGTGCGGCCGTATCTGCTATGAGGCGGTCGGAGGAGCCGTACCTGTCAGCGACGTAATGAGGTGCCTGATGTATTACCGCGACTATGGCGAACGCGACCTCGCGCGTGAGGTTTTCGCCGGTTTACCGCACCAGGCCAGGGCGATCCTGACGCAAATCGATTATTCAAAGGCAGAAGAGGCTTGCCCTCAGAAACTTGCAATATCGAAGCTCATGCGGGATGCTTCGAAAACATTGGTCTAACAGGCCGGTGAGAAAGCGTGAAGATTTGGGGGAACATGCCCGGGCATGGGCCCCTTCGGTTCAGAAGCTGCACAGATACACGCCGGCGTGCGCTTCTCAATTACGGCCGTAAACCTTTTCATATATTTCCCTCCTGAATCTCCCTTGCGAGTTCGGGCACGATGGGTGTTTAACAAATTCCATCGTTCGCCCAACAACCTCTGGGCTTCAACAGCGATTCCGCCTGACACCTCATGATGCCTTCTCTCTTGTGCCAGGTAGCGGCGCTGGCTGGATCTCACTCCCTCGCAGCGCGGAAATCACGGCGCCCACCAGTCCCAGGGAGGCGCCGACCCGGAAGGCGAAGGCTTGGGCCTGGACGTAGGCGTCGAAGGAGGGGCCTCCGGCCAACGCGTCGCGGGCCCGGGCCAGTATTTCCGCTGCTCCTGAGGGCCCCAACCCATGGCCGAGGACCGCAGCCGCCAGCGCTGCCCCGATGGCCTGGCCGAAGTTGCGGGCCGTCGTGAAGAATCCGTTGGCCGCGCCCAGGTCCTGGGGCGGCACGGCGCTGAGCACGGAGCTGTTGTTGGGCGGGTGGAACAACCCGCCGCCCACCCCCGCGAGTACCAACAGGCCAACGATGCAGGGGTACGAGGCCTCCGTACCCAGGAGGGACATCCCGAGCACGCCGGTGCTGGTGCAAATAAGGCCCGCGGTGCTTACGATGCGGGCGCTGAACCGGCCGGCCATGCGGCTAACTAGCTGACTCGAGACAGTCAACGCCACAGACAGGGGCACGATGAGCAAGCCGGCGAAAAAAGGTGACAGCCCCAGCACGATCTGCGCGTACAGCGGCATCAGAAAGTAGCCGAAGGTCGCAACGATGAAGTAGAACGCGGCAGCAATCGCCCCACAGGTGAAGGCCCTCGATCGGAGCAGCCGGAGATCGAGCAGCGGCCAGGCCGACCGCCGCTCCACCGCTATGAACAGTCCGAGCAGGATAAGGACGGCCAGCAGGAACGCCAGGCCGATCGGGTCCAGGAGGTCCCGGGACAGGCGCTCGATCAATAGAAAGGGAGCCCCGACGATTAGGACCGACAGCACCCCACCCCACCTGTCCATCGGCGCGCCGGGGCCGGTGGTGCGGTTGCGGAGCACCGCCAGGTCCATCACCAAGCCGAGCCCGCCAACGGCCAGGATGACCAGGACGATGGAGCGCCAGCCCAGCCAGTCGATCAGGAAGCCCCCGAGGAGCAGGCCGGTGACCTGACCCATTGCCAGGACCGAGGCATTGACAGCCATGGCCCGGCGCCGTTCCTCCTTTGGAAAGACCGCGGTGATCTCGGCCATCACATTGGCCAGCACCAGGGCGCCGCCCAGCCCCTGCAGGACCCGGAAGGCGATAAGCGTCGTCAGGGTAGGAGCCAGTGCGCACAGCGCCGCGCCTAGCGTGAGCAGGGCGACGCCAACAACGGTCACCGGCTTGCGGCCCCACCGGTCCGCCAGGCGGCCGGCAAGCAGCAGGGCGACCGTCACGGCAGCGAGGTAAGCGACGAGCACCCATTTGACTTCGTGAATGCCCACACCGAAGTGGCGCGCCATCGCGGGCAGAGCCAGGGTAACGATGAAGCCGTCCATGTAGACCACGAAGTTGCCGCACTCGACTGCCGCCAGCACCCACCAGCGGTAAGCAGGCCCCTGCGAGGCTTCTCGAAAGCGTGTGACAAGTCCGATCGTCATGTGGCAAAGGTCTCCTTTCCGTGCCGGCAGCCGCCCCGTGCCGCCGTCCTCCCTGTCTTAACCGGTGCGATCACATTGCGAATCACGTCGCGCCCTATTTCTCGAGGGCACTTTTCAAGCGATCCTGGCCGCTAGGGAGCTATTCTTGCCTTTCAGTTCATTTTCCGTCTTCGGCTTTCCAAATTTTGACCAGTCCTTATAGTATTGCAGCGTTGTGTCGATGCGCAACCAGTTCTTGTCTTCGCGGCGGCTACAGGCTGAAGAACTGCGGAGCGGATATCTGTGCCTGTTCATCCCGGAATCCGGAGTGGAACTGTTCTCGGACAGGCGGGATTGGCGAGGTAGACAGGTGCGATACTCCGGTTATCGTCGAAAAAGGAGAGGATCGTTACAGCATCGTAAATTGATCGGATTGAAG
>JBELAB010000121.1:0-7768 GCA_049509275.1 Syntrophobacteraceae bacterium
TTTGGATATCCAATCGGCACCCTCTCGCGCGTAGGCACACGACAAATTTGACCACCTTATGCAAGTCACTAGATTTATAGCCATTTTATGATTGTGTTTGCCTACCCCGCAAAAACCCCGGTAGGGTGGGCACGTTTTATGTGCCCACCAATCAGTGGTGGGCAACGCTCTGCTTTTGCCCACCCTACCATTGCTTTTAACTAACTGGAAGGAGCCTGGATTCCGGCTTTCGCCCGTAGCCGTCAACTTAAGAGTTGACAGGCAGAACATTCGTCTGCCGCACCCTTTCCTCATGCCTGCTTCGTGCTCTCGTGATAAAAAGACAGCCTCGGTCAACCAGAACGCAAAAGAGGAACGAAGAGGGAGCGCAGCGGGGTGAAATGTTTGCCCCGACATATCCGCTAAAGTTGACGGCATTGGGCTTTCGCCGGAATGACGGGCTGAAGGTCCTTACCTATAGGAACTTAGTTGACGCTGCACCATCTCAAAACAACAAAAGATGACCATCCGGCGTTGGGGGTATCCATGCAGGGCTGGAAGTGCTTTTTCCTTGCCGATGCATAATGGGTTTCCTCCCCCGCAAGAATATTGCCATTACAATGGGTTTCCTTTTTTGAATAAGCTGATAGTCGACGGCACTATGCGATCTCAAGCCCTGCGAGTTCCCGGCGCAGGGCCGATGACACTGGAAAAGAAGCCGGCAGAGCACCGGCGGCCGGCTTTTTCACAGCTACCGGCCGGCTCACTTCCTCCCCGCCATCGATAGAGTAGTGATCAACGAAGGCGCTTACTATCCAAAACTAGTTTCATTTGGATTTAAAATCAACCCCCTCAATAATTCCTACTTATATGAAAATGGGTTCTCTGGTGGGAGAAACGCCTGAAAATGGCTAATGATTTCGTTATTCCGGCGCGTCCTCACAAATGATCGGATGCGAACTTGAAGCGTTTAACGCCGGCCAGAAGTGTTAACGCGAATCCGAACGTAGTGAGGGTTCAAGCCGGAATTTCGCCGGGGTGACGTCTAAGGGTTTTTCACCCTGATGTGGGAATTCGAATCATTTTTCATAGCCCTATGAGACGGAAGAATCTGTTCTCCACGCTCTCCCCGCCCGTCTATGACCAGAGGCGGGTCCCACCGCCTGCTCCGATGGTTTTCTATGAATAGATCGGAATTATCTATTTGACGTATAGGAAAATTCAATTTATATACCCCTCTAAAATTCAACCGGGAGGTTATGATATGTCGAGTTCGTATGATGCAATGTGGGAAAAACTAAATCTTGACCTGGAAGCCCATGCGGGGTTGCTCGAAGTGCTCGGGAAGTTTTACGGGGATATATATATGAGCCAGCAGGGGCGGCTGAAGGGTATGGAATATCTCGATTTCGTGCTCTCAGAAGTCCACGGGCTCAGGATAAAGGAGCTTCAGGATGCAAAGGCCCTGGGAAAGAAGATTGTCGGGACTTTCTGCGTCTTTGTCCCCGAAGAAATAGTGCTCGCGGCCGGGGGCATTCAGGTCGGCTTGTGCGCGGGGGCGGAAATCGGGAGCGCAGAAGCCGAAAAAGTGCTCCCTCGAAACACCTGCGCCTTGATCAAATCATTTGTCGGGTTCAAGCTCTCAAAGATGTGCCCCTACATTGAATCATGCGATCTTATCGTCGGAGAGACCACTTGTGACGGGAAGAAAAAGGCCTACGAAATTTTTTCCGAGTATTCTCCGGTCTACGTGATGGAAATTCCCCAAATGAAAAACGCCTGTGACCGGGAACTGTGGAAAAGTGAAGTCCAGCGCTTCAAGAACCAGGTCGAGGAGACAACGGGAAATAAAATCACAGCGGACAGCCTCAAAGATGCTATTCATCTTTTGAACAACCGCCGTCGCGTCCTCCAGCGGCTCAACCGGCTGCGTGCGGCTGTGCCGGCGCCGATTTCAGGAAGAGATGCCCTCCTGATAAACCAGATATCTTTCTATGATGATCCTGTCCGATTCACCTCGAAGATCGAAGAATTGTGCGACGAGCTGGAGGAACGGGTGAAAAGCGGCATCGGAATCGCCCCTGAAGGTACCACCAGGTTGATGCTCTCAGGGTGCCCCATGGCCGTTCCAAATTGGAAGCTGCCCTATGTAATCGAGTCTTCAGGGGCAATTGTCGTTGGCGAAGAATCCTGTATAGGGACTCGCAATACGCGCGATTTGGTCGACGAAGGGGGCCTGACGGTCGACAACATGCTGGACGCCATTGTAGACCGGTATATGCGAATCGACTGCGCCTGCTTTACGCCAAACACGGAACGGTTGGACAATATCGTCAAGATGGCTCGGGAACTGAATGTAAAGGGTGTGATCCATTACGCGCTGTCGTTCTGCCAGCCTTATGCCATGGAGGCTTTCAAAGTCGAAAAGGCGCTTACAAAGGCGGGCATCCCGATGCTTGCCATCGAAACAGATTACAGTATGGAGGACGTGGAACAGCTAAAGACCCGCGTCGAAGCTTTCGTTGAGATGACGCGCTGATGGAATTCTATTCACATGGAATCTCTATCAAACACAATCCATGCGTCGTCAGACTGCTCGAAGAGCAACTGGGGCAGTCTGTGATAGTACCCGATAACCCCGACATGGTGGGCGCACTCGGTGCTGCGCTGTACGGAAAGAATCTGACAACGGAACAATGACGAGTATCCGTTGTTCCTTGAAAAACGAAACCTCGTTGAGCGGGCAAGAAGCTCGCAAAAGGAAGGGCTGCTTTCATGTTTGATGCGAAGGGGCGACTGGATAATTTCGAGAAAGGCGTGGGAATGCTGCAAAAGGAAATTCCTGATTCTATCAACGCTCTCTTTGGGTTCATAAACGCCGCGATGAAAGAAGGTGCCCTGACCATCCGTGAAAAAGAGTTGATCGCCATTGGCGTCATCATCTACCACCGGTGTGAGGACTGTATTGCCGTGCACACGCAGAAGGCTCTTCAAGCAGGCTGCACCAGAGCGGAGATTCTGGAAGCAGCAGCCGTGGCTATGGTCTTTGGCGGAGGACCTTCCCTTGGAGCCACGGCTTCTCTTTTGCTTGCCGCGCTGGATCAGTTTGAAAACAAGACATGAGAGGGTGAGCAAGATTGCTCTACCGGAACGATGAAGGAGAAACCCGCGATTGACCGTCTCAAGCTGGGCGGCTTCCCTAACATCCGCCTACTCTTTCTTCGCGTCTTTTGAGGACCAAAAACGCGCCTTCGCGTGAAAAAATTTTCAGGCCTCATAAGATGTGGAGAATTACAGTGCTGCGCAAGCGGTTAACGCTACCATTCTTTGAAGCGGTTGGTGGGCCTTATGTGTTTTTTTATATAAAGTCTATCTTAGGAGACTTCATCTGAAACCAAATTGTTTCGAACGGTTCCAAGATACCGGTGAGCGCTTTCTGCTCGATGTTTCCGAATTGCAGGATAACGGGCAAAAAGTGGCGGGCATTTACTGCCTGTTTGCACCGGTTGAGATTGTGCGGGCCGCTGGAGCAATACCAGTCAGCCTTTGCGGCAAAAAGGAAAAACCGATCTCCGATGCGGAGAGGACCCTTCCTGCCAACCTGTGCCCGCTGATTAAATCGAGCTATGGCTATGCTGTTACCGATACATGTCCGTTTTTCTCTACTAGCGATTTCTTGATCGGCGAGACTACCTGCGACGGCAAGAAAAAGATGTACGAGTTTCTCGGGCGCATCAAACCTCTGCATCTTATGCACCTGCCCTATTCTGCTGCTGAGCCGCACGCTCTTCACTTCTGGTATGAGGAAATCCTCAGGCTCGGCAGCTTCCTCGAACAGTCCACGGGTCAGAGGATAAACAGAGACCAGCTCAGGTTTCAAATTCGAATCCACAATAAAATACGAAAACTTATCAGGAAAATTTCCCGTTTCCAGGCCGCTGAGCGCGTTCCTCTTTCCGGGCTGGATATGCTGACAGTAATGGAGACGAAGAGCTTCTTCGTCTATCCCGAAAAGTATCTCGATCTTTTCCAGGTATTCATCGCAGAGATGGAAGCTATTGCGGCCAATGGTTTTTCACCTTTCGAGCCCGATGCCCCGAGGGTTCTTCTCACCGGCTGCCCCATCGGAAAGGGTTCCGAAAAGGTCCTCCGCATAATCGAGGAATGCGGAGGGGCTGTGGTGTGTATCGAAAATTGCACGGGGGTGAAAGGACTGGATTTGCTGGTAGACGAGGAGGAAGAAGACCCGTTTCTGGCACTGGCCCGCCGTTATTTGCAAATTCCCTGTTCGTGTATCACCCCAAACACCGGACGGCCGGCTCTGCTCGACCGGCTGATAAGTGAATACGCAATTGACGGTGTCGTCGACCTTACCTGGCATTGCTGTCATACTTATAATATAGAGTCTCGGGTAGTCGGCGATTCTGTCGAAAAGAACCACGGTTTGCCGTTTCTCCACGTGGAAACGGATTATTCCAATTCTGATGTGGAGCAGTTGCGAACGAGAATTGAGGCTTTCCTTGAAATGGTAAGATGGGGCTCATCGGCTCACACTGCGGTAAGAAAGCCTCGTATTCAGCTTCATCTTTCCAGTTGAAATGAGTTTTCAATAGAATGAATTCGCCCACGATTGCCATCTGCAATTTTATTCCCGATGCCGCCGCTCTCAGGCAGACCGCAGTGCAGCACGGTTTTTCCGGTGTCGACTGGACATTCAAACCGGAGGGCCTTCCTCGAAATCAAATTGAAGAATCGAGGCTTCTCCGGGATATTTCGAACCTGAAGGGGCTCGAAGTCCGGTATCATTGTGCTTTCAAGGGTGTCGATCCAGGCGACGAGGACGATCTCAAGGCACGTGAGGCCATGGAAGTATTCAAAAAAGCCTGCCGGGTCATCTCCAGGCTCGATGGACGGTTTATGACCGTACACCTCGGACTGGGAAGAAAATCGCCCGAAGGCCTCTCCTGGAATCGTACAATAAACGGACTGGCCGAACTTGTAAGCTATGCACAAGAGCTCGGCGTGCGCCTTTGTCTGGAAAACCTCGCCTCCGGCTGGTCGAGCAGGCCGCAGCTTTTCGAAAAACTGGTCCGGAAAACTAACGCCGGTATTACGCTCGATATCGGTCATGCCCGAGTCTGTGACTCGGTTCAGTGCCGCATATTTGACCTTGAAGACTTCGTCATGCCCCATCCCGAGCGCGCTTTCAATGCGCACGTTTACCACGAGGAAATCAATGACCGGCATGTCCCCCCCGTGTGCCTGGACGATGTCCGGGGCCGCCTGGACCTTCTCTCTTCGCTATCATGTAATTGGTGGGTCCTGGAGCTTCGGGAGGAAGGCCCTCTTCTGGCAACCCTGAAAATAGTTCGTGAATATCTCGAAAGTCGGGATAATGAAGCTCGATCCGGTTGAATCAGTCCCGCATGACGGATGGAAAACAAAGCCGTCGGACAGATTTATCCTCAAATGGATCAAGATCAATCTTTCCGCGCGTCTTACCCCTCAACTCATCAATCTGCAATGGCTGCGTCCATGGATGATTACACTGCTTTCAACAACCATGGGGGTTTTTGCCGGGGTCATTTTCGCTCTCGGTTGCGGGTGGATTGCGGGATTTCTCGCTGCCTTCGCCCAGGTGCTCGACGGTGTTGACGGGCAATTCTCGAGGCTTACCGGCATGCAGAGCAGGGGAGGGGCTTTCCTGGATTCGGTTCTTGACCGCTACTCCGATGCTGCCCTGACGATCGGGCTGGTTGTCTACCTCGTAAGGGCCCCTGCCGGATTGCCCATCCCGTTGCTGCTGGTAATGGCGTTTTTTGCGGTTTCCGGCAGCAGCCTCGTTAGCTACACTACCGCTCGGGCTGAAAGTCTCGGGATTCCGTTGGGGAAGCCGACGCTGGCAAGCAAGGGGACAAGGACAAGCGTGATTGTGCTATGCGGGTGGGCGAGCTTCTTTTGGCCGCCGGCGCCGCTCCTTGGGCTGGCCTATCTTGCAGTGCATCCAAACGTCGTCGTCTTCAGGCGTATTTTTCTCGCTCACAGACACTCGGACCCTCTATAAGATTCCTGGATGATTATGACAGAGACTGGTGTCGTTCATGGCCGTTTTCAGGTTTTCCATCTCGATCATCTGAAATATGTCCAGGCTGCCAGGCAGCGGTGCCGGCAACTGGTAATCGGAATCACCAACCCCGATCCCACCCTCACAAGGATCGATGCGGCCGATCCCGCTCGGAGTTCGGCTCAAGCTAATCCACTCACATATTTCGAGCGCTACCGCATTATTCGGGAAGTCATGTTCGAGAGTGGTCTGGACCCTGCGGAGTTTTCCATAGTGCCCTTTCCTATAAATTTTCCGGAACTCTATCGCTTCTATCTCCCGCTCGATGCCGTCTTTTATCTGACTATCTACGATGATTGGGGGAAGAGGAAACTTGATATTTTTCAGTCTCTGGGGCTGAACGTGGAAGTGCTCTGGGTAAAATCCGCCGAACAGAAGGGCATAACTGCCGGGGAAGTCAGAAGACGCCTGGCCGAAGGTCAGGCATGGGAACACCTCGTGCCGCCTGCGGCTGCCTCTGTGATGAAAAAAATGGGCATACCGGAACGGTTTGAGCGCTTTAAAAAGTGACCGGGGGTGGTAAGAATTCACCGCAGGCACAGAGGGAACTATGGTTAAGGATAAATGCCAAATCGGACTACATTCACCGCAGAGGCGGGGCATAGTCCGGCAAGCAGAGAGAAAATCAAAATTTGATAAGACCAATCCTAAAGGGCCCTTCTCTGCGCCTCTGCGGTGAGGATGTTTTGTCTCTGCGCCTGCGGTGAACAATTACGAAATTTCCAATATTCCGGGGTCTGCCTTGACATTGCTTCGGACATTGCTTTTTCATTCCCCCTGGCTTTGCGCTCTTATGCGCTTCCTGCTCGGCGGAATTTTTCTTATGGCCGGAGGCGCCAAGCTTGTTGACCCACGCGCCTTTGCCCGCATCATTTCCGCATACGGCCTGCTCCCGGAGCAACTGCTCGTTCCTGCGGCAATAGGCATTCCTGCCATTGAACTTCTGGCAGGCCTCTGCCTTTGGTTAAATGTTCGTGGGGGCCCTGCGGCCATTTGCGGGCTTCTGACATGCTTTCTTTTCGTCCTGGGATACGCAATCTCGAAGAATCTCGATGTAGACTGCGGCTGTTTTTCTCAGTTGGAAATCCATGCAAGGAACAGCCTTATTGCGGCGTTTCTGAGGGACCTGGGTTTAATGGCCGTGTCGTTTTATCTCATGGCGTGCCGACGGGTTCAGATAAACGTTCACCGCAGAAACGCAGAGAACGCGGAGTAAGGCTTTGTCAGACAGGATTTACAGGAGAACCTCTTGCAGAACTCAACAAAACCGTCGCCCCGGTGAAATCCGCGGTCCAGATGGCCTTGAAAAACCTGGATTCCGGCCCCCGGACTAGACACTTCCGGGGCAGGCTTCGCCGGAATGACGTTGAAGGACTTTTGCAAGAGGGTCATCGTTATTTTTCAGTTGACAAAAGATGAGGGAAAAAGCAAAAGGGAGACAGGTGTGCTAAGTTGCAATAACAACTTTAAATCACACAGAAAATCAGGTTTTGTTACGTACAGCTCTCCTCGCCCTTGAGAAATTGGGGCGCCAAAATATTCGGGTTCATCCGTCAAACGGGTACTTCCAATATTTTTCACGCGAAGGCGCGAAGGCGCGAAGAAAAAAAAGGATGAGAACAGCGGTAGCCAACAGAGAGCTGAGAGACGGCTTTCTTCGTGCTC
>JBELAB010000122.1:0-7654 GCA_049509275.1 Syntrophobacteraceae bacterium
CTTACATTGCTCACGGCAGGCCAGGAGCATCCGGACTGCGAAGTTACGCCCACTGAGGCATTGCCCCCGGTATAGGTTGGGCTTGCGGATGTCGAGGATAGCGAATAGGTGCAAGGTGCGGCTCCCTGTGTTACGGTAAAAGTCTTCCCGGCTATGGTTAATGTACCGATGCGCTGGGCAGTGGTGTTATTCGCAGAGACAGAATACGTGACAGTCCCGTTACCCGAGCCGCTTGCGCCCGATACGACACTTATAAAGCTTGTATTATTGCTCACGGCTGTCCAGGCGCATCCGGACAGCGAAGTTACGTTCACTGAGGCGCTTCCCCCAGTATAGGTTGGGGATGCGGATGTCGCGGATAAGGAATAGGTGCAAGGTGCTCCTGCCTGTGTTACGGTAAGGGTCTGGCCGGCTATGGTTAATGTACCGAAGCGGCTGGCGCCGGAGCTGTTCGCAGAGACAGAATATGTGACGGTCCCGTTGCCCGTGCCCGAACCGCCTGATACGACACTTATCCAGCCTGCATTGCTCACGGCTGTCCAGGGGCATCCGGACGGCGAAGTTACGCTCGCTGTGGCATTTCCCCCAGTATAGGTTGGGCTTGCGGATTGCGGGGATATGGAGGCATTGCTGCAAGATGCGGCTGCCTGTGTTACGGTAAAAGTCTGCCCGGCTATGGTTAATGTACCGATGCGCTGGGCAGTGGTGTTATTCGCAGAGACAGAATACTTGACGGTCCCGCTGCCCGCACCCTTTGCGCCGGATACGATACTTATCCAGCTTACATTGCTCACGGCAGGCCAGGAGCATCCGGACTGCGAAGTTACGCCCACTGAGGCATTTCCCCCGGAATAAGTTGCAGAAGCGGCACTGGACGATAAGGAATAGCTGCAAGGGTCTTGACTGTATCCCGTGTATGCGATTGAATACCATCCAAACTCGGGGCCACCTTGGTTCACGTTCATCTGGGCGAGCTGGCTATAGGCTATCAGGAAGAACCCATTCCCCGTTACGGTCCCCGGTACCGATGTCCCCCAACCGGCGCCCCAACTGTTCTTCACGATGAAATACTGACTGGCATGGTTATAGCCGATGATCTCAATGGCGTGTGCGCCCTCGTACGTTGCTCCCTTGGTATAAGAATAAACGCCTCCCGAATAATAGTCGAAATCCGAATAGACGTTCATTGTGGTGACCAGCGGGCCATAAGTAGTAAGAGCGAGTTCCAAATCGGCGGCGGTCGGGGCGGTTTGGGGGGACACATATTCCCAGCCCTTAATTGAGTAAGTCTGGCTTTGCCAGAACGTGCATGCGGCGTTGGCGCAAGGGGTGTCCGGACCTCCATTCCAATTAAGCTCTGTATAAGGATAGCAGCTATAAGGCGGAAGACCGGTACTCTGGATGTATTGGGATGCCTGGTCTATATAGCCTCCCATTGAGCAGTTTCCCGCTGTGCTGCACGATAAAAGTATCTGCGTGGAAAGACCGTTAGGGTAGAGAGTAGACCATCCAGCTCCGTTTGTACTCATCAGGTACTGTGATTCCAGAGCGGCAGTTGCCGCAAAGGCCCAGCAGCTTCCACAGTTGCCCTGATCTCTTATGGGGGTTACATAACCATAAGTATTTCCAGCAGCGGGCACGTTGTAATCCAAGGTCGCCGGTGGTGTTTTTGTTGGTCCCCCCGTAGCAGGTGTGGTTGCAGGCGCGGGGGCCCCTTCCGGAAAGTTGGAAAATGCCCTCACGAGGCCAAGGCGCTGCACACGCTGCACCTTAGGGAGCTGTGAAATCGATGTCTCTTCTGCCTGCCAACCGGCGCCACTGTTCTGGATCCACTGTCTGACCGCCGCAAGTTCCTCCGGCGACGCGAGAACCGATGAGCTGAAAAAGAAAAGAAAGAGAAAACCCGACAGGAGCGCAAAAAGACTTTGGTCCCACCTTATTTTTGTCTTGTACATGACAATTTTCCTTATTCATTCAATACGTTCTGTTAAAATTTAAAACACAATCGCACTGCCGGCAAGGGGTTGCTTCACTTTACAGGGATTGACGAGAAGCTTGATAGTTTAGTTTACAAGCGCCTCAATTTAGCGAAGCAATTGTGCGATACAATATGTTTCGCGATGCATTTTCTTTAAATAATGATGGTTCAAAGATAATCTTGCAACCCGGGCCGGTGATGATATATATGCCTGATTCAAATCTGGTCCGGGAAGGATTTCAAAGGCCATGGGCATGGTCCGTACCCGCCTCAAATCCATGATAGCTGAGACGCTGGAGCCTGTTATAGGCAATCATGACATGAAGGCGGAAATCAACATTGAACTCGAAATACCCAGGGGCTCCGAGCACGGGGATTACGCCTCCAATATCGCGCTCGCTCTGAGCAGGCATCTGAAGCGCAATCCCAGACAAATAGCCTCTGAGATAGTCGCCAACCTTCATGATCCTGACTGCCTACTCGAAAAATCGGAAATAGCAGGGCCAGGCTTTATCAATTTTTTCATCAAGCCGGCGGCATGGTATGGAATTATCAGTGAGATTCTGGACAATCCCCAGAAGTACGGAAGGCTTGAAATTGAAGGAGGTCCGAAGGTCCAGGTGGAGTTCGTGAGCGCTAATCCTACCGGGCCGCTTCATATAGGTCACGGCCGGGGGGCCGCCATAGGCGACGCGCTGGCAAACATTCTGCAGGCCCGCGGTTTCCGGGTCCAGCGCGAGTACTATATAAACGACGCCGGAAACCAGATGGACACTCTGGGCCGCAGCCTCTATTTTCGCTACCGGCAGGAGCTTGGCGAAAATATCGAGTTGCCCGATAACCACTATCGGGGTGAATACATGCGGGAGCTTGCGAAGGAGTTCAGGCGGGAACATGGGGACGGTTATGGCAGCACCCCTTTGGAGGATGCGTTCCGGGTTTTTACCGGTTACGCTTCCAACCGCATCCTCGATGGAATTAAAGAAGACCTTGACATCTTTGGGGTTCATTTCGACAATTGGTTCAGCGAGCGCGAGCTCCACAACAGGGATTCGATCAATAAGACGATCGAATCCCTCAGAGAGAGCGGTTTTATCTATGAGGACCAAGGGGCGGTCTGGTTCAGGAGCACGGCATTCGGTGACGAAAAGGACCGGGTTGTAGTGCGGGCAAACGCCGCCAGCACCTATTTTGCCGCCGATCTGGCATACCACCGGGATAAATTCGAACGTGGTTTCGAATCGGTAATAGACATATGGGGTGCGGACCACCACGGATATGTGGACAGGATGCGGGCAGGGGTGCAGGCTCTCGGGCGCGGGAAAGATGACCTGCGGATCGTTCTTGTGCAACTGGTAAACCTGTTGCGCGGGGGCGCGCCGGTGGCGATGAGCACCCGAGGGGGCGAGTTCGTCACGTTGCGTGAAGTTATCGATGAGGTCGGAAAAGACGCAACGCGCTTTATTTTTCTCACTCGCCGCACGGACAGCCCGCTGGATTTCGACCTCGAACTCGCAAAGGCCCAGAGCAATGATAATCCCGTCTTTTACGTGCAATATGCCCATGCGCGCCTTTGCAGCGTCCTCGAAGTGGCGCGGGACCGTGGAGTTGAATTTGATTGGCGCTCGATAGGCGATGAGACGCTCCACCTCTTGCAGGTCCGGCAGGAATTTGAAATAATCCGACTGCTCGGGGAATATCCGGAGGTCGTTTGCGAATGCGTGAGATCGCTGGAGCCGCACTATATTGCATATTATCTGCACGAACTGGTGTCTCTTTTTCACAGCTACTACCACGACAACCGCATCCTGAGCGACGATGCCGAACTGACCAAAGCGCGGCTCTGCCTCGCTCTGGCAATAAAAGAAGTTATCGGAAGCGCACTCATGCTTCTCGGGGTCAGGGCGCCTCAAAAAATGTAGGGAAGTACTAATGAATCGCCCGAAGCTTGTCGTCGTAAACACTGAGATGGACGAACACCCCCGCTCTTTTTGGGGCGGCAGGGGATACAGCTTCGACCTGAGCAGAAATAAACTGATTTTATATGCACTGAGTTTTGTTGTGTCCCTTTGTTTCATGTTCACTCTGGGAATTTTCGTGGGCAGGGGAGTTCCACTGGTAAGGCCAGATGATTTTTCCATGAAGGGCCGATTCCTGCGATTGCTGGGACTGGAGAAACAGACCGCCCAGTATTTCCCAAAGGCTGCCGCAACCTGGGAAGACCCCAGGAAGATGCTCGAATCGCTGAATTACTATGATGATTTGACCCATAAAGGCGGAACGCCCATAGATGCAGCCCCGAAAGTAATCGAACCCACTCTGGTGCCCCCTGTGTCTGAACCGGCAAAAGAACCTGAAAAACGCGCAGTCACATCCCGGCAGCCGGCCGAAAAACCATCCGCCCCTCAGCCGGACAAGCCCCGGACCCCTGGACCTGCCGCCGAGCAATACACGCTGCTCGTGGCCTCATTGAGACAATCTGACGCGCAGGTCCTGATCGAAAAATTGAGGGCCAGGGGATATTCGCCCCGCGTTGAGTCGCTCGACCTCGGGGCCGCCACATGGACCCGCATCCTTCTTGGCTCTTTTCCCTCCCGCGAGGCCGCTATATTGTTCGCCGATGATTTCAACAGTAAGGAAAATCTGCAAGCTCTGGTCGTGAGCAGTTCGAACTGAGCAGGGGACTCCTTAATCGGTAGTGGACGAAGAGCGCAACGAGCGTTTTTCGGAACGCACGCGGTAGAGACCTTCGATAAAGCCACCCTCGGTTTCAAAGGCTTCCGCCTGAGCAGCGAGCCGGCGGTCAAGCAGGCTGCACGCGACGGCCAACAGCACAAGCGCGGCACTGGCGGCGAGTTCGGGGTAGGTGGGAGTGGGCGGCCCCTTCTGTCCACTTTGTCCACACAGTCCACGATCGTGCTTTTCCCGCACCCGGACAGCCACTTCATCAGCGGTGGCGCACCGGCGGTCGATCAGGCTTTGCCAGCGGGGATCGTCATGATCCCAAAGCGGCAGTCCGCGCTGGCGAAGGAAATCCCCGCAGTCAAGCCGCAACTCTTCCAGACTGGCCCGCGCTACGTTGGTGAGCTTTATCTCAGCGTTCTTCGAGGTCCCCGAAGCCGGGCTCCCTTCGGCGATATTCTGCACACCCGACCGCGTGGCCTGCACCGTTTGGTCATGGCTACGGCTGCGCCTTTCGATGTAGCGGTCACAAAAACGCACAGTGATGTCGAAAACCAGTTGCGCCACCTGAAAGCTCTTGAGTTTTCGATAGCCCCCATGCTTCGGGATTAACGATTCGTTGGCGCTCATATCATTCGTTTTCACATTGAACAATTCCTTGACTTTTATTTGCGACATCTTTAGAAATACTTGATTATCCTGAAATTTTGAGTGTTATCGGGGAAAAGATGGAAAGTATTCAAGCCGTTAGAGGCATGAACGATATATTGCCCGAGGAAGCCGGCTGGTGGCAAAAGGTTGAAAACGCGGCGCGCGAGGTGCTCGGAAACTTCGGCTACCGCGAGATAAGGACCCCCGTGCTGGAGAAGCTGGAGCTTTTTGCGCGCAGCATTGGAGAAAGCACTGATATAGTCGAAAAAGAGATGTACGCCTTCGAGGATCGCAACGGCGAACGGCTCGCCCTGCGCCCGGAGGCCACGGCTTCAATCGTGAGGTCCTATGTCCAGCATTCGCTACACACCGATTCGGCCTTCCAGAAGCTCTATGAAATCGGTCCGATGTTCCGGCATGAACGTCCTCAGAAGGGCCGCTACCGGCAGTTTCACCAGATCGACGCCGAGGTTTTCGGAATAGACGGTCCGATGATCGATGCCGAAATGATGCACATGCTGAGCATGTTAATGGACCGGATCGGCATTTCCGGGTTCATCCTGAACATCAACACGCTGGGCTGTCCTGAATGCAGGCGGATTTACAGGGAAATCCTGAAGGATTTCGTCACTGCAAAAGGGGACCAGTTCTGTCCGGACTGCCTGCGCCGCAGGGAAGCCAACCCGCTGCGCGTCTTCGACTGCAAGGTCGAAAGGTGTAGGGCCCTGCTCGAAAGCGCTCCCCTGCTGATCGATTACATCTGCGAAGATTGCCGCGCGCACTTCGAGGCGGTAAAGGATTATCTTGAAAAGCTCGGGACGCGCTATAAGGTAAACCCCCGAATCGTTCGCGGCCTCGATTACTACATGCGGACGACTTTCGAGGTGATTACAGACCGGCTCGGCACCCAGAACGCAATCGGGGGGGGAGGCCGCTACGATGGCCTGGTGCGCGACCTGGGCGGACCCGACGTGCCGGCGATCGGGTTTGCAATCGGTATGGAACGGCTTATCATGCTGCTTCAGCAGGAGCATCGGGAACAGGTGCGCGCGCCTTTCGTTTTCATCGCCAGCCTGGGCGAGCAGCCGCGCGCGAGCGCTTTCGAACTCGTTCAGCAGCTTCGCGGGCGGGGCTTGGAGGCCGAAATGGACTACGAGGGGCGCAGCCTCAAGAGCCAAATGCGCCGTGCTGATAAATCAGGGGCAAGGTATGTTCTGATCTTTGGCGAAGATGAGCTGATGCGGCGCCAAATCCAGTTGCGCGACATGCGGACCAAAATTCAGAGTGTATTGCCCCTGGACGATCTGGTTGAGTCGATGCTCCGGATTGATTCAGAAACAAACTGAACGGTAGCTGCCGCCGAACAAGTCTTATTAGTCCTATAAGGCCTATTCGACCTATTTTGCAGGAGGAAACCCTGGTGAATTTGTTTGAATCCCGGACCGGCAATGAACTTACAGAGGCTCTGGAAAGACCGGTTGTGCTCGACCAGCTTTGCGGATGGCGAAAAACGGCGGACTGCAACAGCCTGAGGGCTGACAACGTCGGGGTCGAAGCCGTTCTGATGGGATGGGTACAGAGGCGGCGTGACCATGGCGGGCTAATATTCGTTGATTTGAGAGATCGGGAGGGCATCACCCAGGTTGTCTTTGACCCGCAGATCAGTGAGGAGGCACATGAACGCGCAGGAGGCCTCCGGAGCGAGTATGTCATAGCAGCTAAAGGAAAGACGCGCTTTCGCCCTGAGGGAATGGTCAATCCAAAGCTGCCTACCGGGGAAATCGAAGTCGCGGCAACGGAGCTGCGTATACTCAACAGCTCTAAAACGCCTCCATTCCAAGTTGAAGACGACGTGGAGGCAAGCGAGAACATACGCCTCAAATACAGATATATTGATTTGCGCCGCCCGAAGCTCTTTCACAACCTGCTTCTAAGGCACAAAGTCGTCCAGTTGACGCGAGGCTACTTCAACGGGTTGGGCTTCATCGAGGTTGAGACCCCGGTGCTCACGCGCAGCACGCCTGAAGGGGCCCGAGACTACCTGGTGCCGAGCCGGGTCAACACCGGAAAATTCTTCGCCCTTCCCCAGTCGCCCCAGCTTTTCAAGCAGATTCTCATGATCGCCGGTTTCGAAAGGTACTATCAGATCGTCAAGTGCTTCCGTGATGAAGACCTGCGGGCGGACAGGCAACCTGAGTTCACTCAGCTCGATCTGGAAATGTCTTTTATATGCGAAGAAGACATTTTCGATACGATCGAGGGCTGGATTGATCGGATATTCCGCGAGCTGAAAGGTGTTTCTCTTAATTTCCCCTTTCCCCGCATGACTTACAGCGAAGCCAT
>JBELAB010000123.1:0-7638 GCA_049509275.1 Syntrophobacteraceae bacterium
CAGCACATCTATCAGGTACATTAAATCCTGCGGGGTCCCGAAACGCGAGGTCGGGGCGAAGTACCCTGTGGTCTGATATCCCCAGGACCCGTAGAACGGGTGCTCCATAATTGGAAGGAATTCAACGTGTGTGAACCCCATTTGTTTCACGTATCCCGGAAGACACTCCGCCATCTCGCGATAGCTCATCGAGCGGTCTCCCTGTTCGGGCACACGCCTCCATGAACCTAAGTGGACCTCATAAGTTGACCAGGGGGCGTTCAAGGCATTAGCTTTTGCACGGCCGGCCATCCATTGCCCGTCATTCCAGTCGTAGCTCGTGTCCCAAACGATGGAACCCGTTTTGGGGGGAGTTTCCCAATGCCTGGCATAAGGGTCGCCCTTATCTACCTCGTATGAGTTTTCCCTGGAGACGATGTGGTACTTGTATATAGCTCCCTGACCAAGCCCCGGGATGAATCCCTCCCAAATACCCGTGCCGTCCCACCTTACGGCCAGAGGATGGGCTTCTTTGTCCCAGAAATTGAAGTCGCCTATGACCGAAACTTCTACGGCGTTAGGCGCCCACACGGCAAAGAAAGTCCCGGATACTCCGTCAACATTGACAATGTGCGATCCCAGCTTCTCGTAAAGTCTGAAGTGATTGCCCTGCTTGAAAAGATAGGTGTCGTGTTCCGTAATTAGGCTGAACCCGTAGCTGACCTCGGGGTTTCCCATTTTTATTCCCTCGCCTCATACCAGGTTGCGGTTATGGCACTATTTAATTGCCGAGCCAGTTGGGGCTGAAATGCCCCGAAGGGGATTAATAAGTCAGCCCGGAATCAGTCCCGCGCCTCGCGGGACGCCACCCCGGGTATCGGTGCACACAAACCGATTTTACCCTGAAAGGGTTACATACTGCACGAACAAATTTGCGAGGTTCGTTACCCGCTTTACATAACCCGATAAGTCTTAAGCTCTCACTCAACCATAAATCTCAAAAATTTTAAATTCTAAAATATTCTAAAATCTCAAAACTCGCTATATTAACAATGATAGCGCAAGCCGATAACAGGAGGAGTCCGTTGAGTGAGATAACAGAGAAAACGCTCATCGTTACCGGGGCATCCGGAGGTATCGGGCGAGTTTTGGCTCTGGCGCTCGCAGGTGAGGGGGTTGGGCTTGTATTGAATGCCAGGAGCCATGCAGCCCTTGCAAAAGTGGCGGAAGAATGCACAAAAATAGGAGCACCAGTCGACTTTCTAGCTGGTTCGGCAGCCACGCCCCAGGTTGCAGACGGGCTTGTCGAAAAAGCAATTAAGACCGGGAGTTTTTACGGGTTTATCCAGGCCGCTGGGGTGCTCTATCCCGGGCCGGTTGTGTGGGAGCTTTCCAGTGCCGGGTTCAGCGAAATTTTCGAGGCGAGCGTAACGGCAAGTTTCGAGATGGCAAGGGCTGCTTTCCCACATTTGATCGAAGCGGGGGCAGGAATTGCAATCTTTTTTGGCTCCGGCGCCGCTGAGAGGGTGGTACCGGGAATTGGAGCATACTGTGCTGCAAAAGCCGCCGAGGAGCATCTTGTAAGGCATCTTGCCGCTGAAACCCCGGAGGTCACCACGCTGGTGTTTCGTCCCGGACTAGTGGATACGCCGATGGTCAGCAGCGCTATCCACGCGCAGGGGAGGGCCGCTGAAGGACTGCGGGAACAATTCAGGGCCTACGAAAGAAACGGCGAAATCCTTGGTCCTGAAGTTCCGGTCCTGGCCCTGGTTTCTATCCTCAGCAACAATCTCTGCCGATTCCACGGTAAAATCGCAACTTGGCGCGATGGCGGCGCAGGGGCGCATCGTGAAGTGTGAAAACACAGTTGCTTCACTCTCTACCCGCTAAGGCAGAATAGTTGACACATTTTTTCTAAGCGTTCATAATAGTTCCGCAAACTGGAAACACTTCTTTTTGTGCCAGGCATTTGGTGCTGCTCTGCCTTTCATTCAGGCCGTGGCCTCATGAAAACTAAAAGAAATAAGACTCATATTGTCGAGTGCTCCGGCAGTGCGGCCGCTCCAGATGATTCTACGGCCCTGGAGAAGATGCGCGAGCGCCTGGAAAACCTGAAGGAATGCTTCAGGGTGTCGGGTCTTATCAATTCGAGCCTGCAACTCGATGAGGTGCTCGAAAACATAATGACGACCTCGCGCTCGATTCTCAAAGCCGATGCATGCAGTCTCATGCTGGTTGACGAAAAGAGTGACGAACTGGTTTTTGAAGTGGCGCAGGGGCCGGTTGCCGACAAGCTCAAGGGAGGCATGCGAATCAGAAGGGGGCAGGGGATAGCCGGCTATGTACATGATAGCGGTGAGGCGCTTTTGATCGAAAATGCTTACGAGGATACCAGGTTCAACCGGGAATTCGACCGCATAACCGGATACCGCACGCAAACGATCCTGTGCGTGCCTCTCAAGATCAAGGAAAGGGTGATAGGCGTATCGCAGGTAATAAACAAGCTTGACGGCTCAAACTTCAACGAGGAAGATAAGGAAACGCTGAGTCTTCTGTGCGCCCACGCCGCCATCGCGGTCGAAAATGCGCGTTTGCACCATGAAATTCTTCGCAGCCAGCAGATCGAACAGGACCTGGCGTTTGCGACCAGCATTCAGTTGAGTTTTTTGCCCCAGGAAATGCCGAAGCTCCAGGGATTGAGGTTCAGCGCACATTACCAGCCTGCCCGGGAGATTGGAGGGGATTTCTATGATTTCATACCTCTGGATGAGGATCGCATCGGTATTCTCATCGGCGATGTTTCGGGCAAAGGGGTGGCCGCCGCCCTCTTTATGGCCAGGTTTACCACCGATTTCCGCGTCCTGGCCATTCGCGAACAGGACCCGGAGAGGCTTATGCGCCGGGCAAACGAGATTGTATGCGCTCAGAGCTGTCGGGGGATGTTCGTAACTCTGCTCTATATGGTGCTCAAAAAAAACTGCGGCAATGCCGTTTATGTGAACGCAGGACACCTTCCGCCCATAATCTGGAACAGTTCCGAGGGTAGATATGCTACTCTGCGCGGAAGCGGCGGTCCTCCGATAGGGATAGTGCCCGATCAGCATTACCCCTGTGTGAGAATCTCACTCAATCGCGGCGACTGCATCCTTTTGTCCACCGATGGGCTCATGGAGGCCAAAAATGACAGAGGAGAACTGTTCGGATGGGAGAGAATCGAAAACTGTCTTAGCGCGGGAGACTCGGAGGTCGAGTCCGCTAAATCCCGCATATCTTTTGCCCTGTCTCAGTTTGTCGGGGAGTGCCCCCAGGCTGATGACATCACACTGGTGCTGGCTGGATTCGAGGAGAAATAGTTGGCGTTCGCGAGCTTTAAAGGCCCCGTTATTCTTGACGTTCCGGCTGATCCGCCTGCCATGTTCATCGTGAGGGAGCTTGTGGGTAGGATCTCGTCAAGAATCGGCTTTGAGGACGAAGAGACGGACAAACTTGTCCTTGCGGTGGACGAAGCGTGTACGAATGTGATACGGCACGCCTATAAGAACAGCAACGATAAAAGAATCGTCATTACTTTCACACTCAGCATGGACTGTTTTGAAATCATGATTCGGGATTTCGGGACCGGCGCCGACCCGTCGACATTTCAGGGACGTGATTTAAAGCAAATTCGTCCCGGAGGACTTGGAATCCACTTCATCAAATCGGCGGTGGACAAGATAGAATACGACAGGCCGCCCGGAGGGGGCATGCTGCTCAAAATGACAAAATTTATGCCAAGACAGGAGAAAGCGCAAAATTGAAAATTCAGATCGACGAAAGAAAACCAGGCGTATTCGTCGTTTCCCTCGCAGGAGACCTCGACATGAGTTCCTCCCCGCAGGTCAGGAACATTCTGTTGCCCATCTTCCGTAAAAAAGTGTCACACATAGTAGTGGACCTCACTGAGGTTCCATATATAGACAGTTCGGGAATAGCCACTTTCGTCGAAGCGCTCCAGCTTTCGCGCAAGGACAAGGTGCGGTTTTCCCTGACCGGTGCGTGTCGAAGAGTCGAATCGATTTTTGATCTCGCGTACCTTAAAAATATTTTTGAAATGGCGCCGGACGTAAACCAGTTGATAGATGGAGAACAAGGCAGGTGAGTTCAGCGGCCGAACGTTCTGAGAGCAGGATAATCTTTTTCCTGAGACACATTACCAGCATTTCCTGTTTTTTCAATGAAACTATGAAATGGACGCTGGTAAAACCCTTTCAGGGAAAGCCCCTTAGATTCAGGGCCGCCATCACCCAGATGGATGAGGTCGGGGTTAAGTCGATTCCTATAATGGGGCTCGTCTCCTTTGTAATCGGGATCATCATGGTGCTCCAGACCGCATATCAACTGGAAAAATTCGGGGCGGTCAATTATGCGGCGAGTCTGGCTGCCGTCGCGCTTACCCGTGAGATGGCCCCGCTTCTGACGGCGATAGTTCTGGCCGGCCGAGTCAGCGCGGCATTTACAGCGGAGCTGGGCACGATGCTGGTCACCGAGGAGATCATGGCCCTTGAGGTCATGGCCATATCTCCCATTGCCTACCTTGTAGTCCCCCGCTTCATCGCCATGATTGTCATGCTTCCGTGTCTGACCGTGCTTGCCGACGTCATCGGAATGATCGGCGGCTACTTTGTGGGAACGCTTGCAATCGGCATCAGGTCCTCGCTCTATATTCAGAATACGGTCGACGCCCTGCTGATGAAGGACATCATGAGCGGGCTGGTGAAAAGTGTGGTTTTTGCCGTGATTATAGCCATGGTCGGCTGCTATATGGCGTTCGTAGTAAGGGGAGGCGCTGAAGGGGTCGGGAAGGCAACTATGATTTCCGTGGTCACCTCGCTTATCAGCATAATCCTCGCCGACTGCCTTTTTACGGCAATCTTTTATCTATTTTTTTGACGGCAGCAAGGAGCAGAAGAGTTTTGAGTTTTGAGTTACTAAAAACTAACAACCGGTAACTAAAAACTCTTCGGAAAGGGGTTTTATCCTGCATGGCCGAAGCACTGATAGAAGTAAAAAACCTTATCAAGAGCTTCGAGGGAAGAGTGGTGTTGGACGGGATAAATCTTGCCGTGGAGCGGGGCAGCGTATTCGCCATAATGGGCGGGAGCGGCTGCGGCAAGACCACCCTGCTTCGGCATCTGATCGGGGTTGTGCGTCCTGACAGCGGTCAAATTATGGTCGGCGGACAGGATATCACCCTGTTTGACGAGAACCTGATGGACGGCTATCGCAGACGCTTTGGAATGCTGTTCCAGATGGGCGCGCTGTTGAACTCCCTGAGCGTTCACGACAATATCGCGCTGCCGCTTCGGGAGCACACGGCACTGGATGAAAAAATCATCGGTGTGATGGTCAAAATGAAACTGGAATTAGTCGGGCTTCGTGATTTCGAACACCTCAAGCCTGCCCAGCTCAGCGGCGGAATGCAAAAAAGGGTCGCTCTGGCGCGCGCCCTTGCGCTCGACCCGGAAATCGTCTTTTACGACGAACCTACCTCGGGACTCGACCCGGTGGTGACCGGGGTTATCAGCCAGCTTATTATCGATGTGAGCAAACGAATGGGGATCACATCTGTGGTGGTCACCCACGATATCGGCAGCGCCTTCAAAATAGCCGACAAAATGGTAGTTCTGTTTCGGGGAAAGGTCGTCGCCGAGGGCACGCCGACAGACATACAGCGGTCCTCCGATCCGCTGGTTCAGCAGTTCATCCACGGAAGTCCCGACGGCCCTATTCCGCTTCGCCAGTCCAGTAAGGATTACCTCGAGGATTTGTTGGACATGTAATAGGAGAGAGATACTTAAATGCAGGTTTTACGGTCGGATATAAAAGTCGGGTTGTTGGTTGTGATCTCGTTCATTCTTTTCGTGATCGGGATCTTTGTCGTGAGCGATGTCCGGTCCCTGTGGGATAAAAAGAAAACGCTGGTTATTCTGTTCCCGTATGCAGATGGAATAACCGCCGGGTCGCCCGTCTGGTACGCCGGATTTGAAGTGGGCGGGGTAAAAGACATACGCATAGCCTCCGGAGTTGCTGACCGTATTGCGATCACGGTGAGGATTTCCCCGGACGCTCGAGTGAAGAAGGATTCCCGTGCCGAAATCAGAAGCCTCGGAATGATGGGCGCAAAATACGTGGAGATCAGCCCGGGATCGCCTGAATCTCCCGAGTTGGTCTCGGGCGATGTACTTGAAGGCAAAAGCCCTGCTTCACTTTCCGAAATAATTGAAACCGGTGGGAAGGTAGCCGTGGGCCTGGTCGATCTGGTTCAGGAGGCAAAAGAGTTTATTTTTGAGGTTCGCAACGAGTACTCGATAAAAGAAACGATCCAGAACGCAAACGCCCTGCTCGTTCAGTTGAAAGAGCATACGGTCGATTTGGGACCGATAATGAAAGATATGAGACACGTGTCGGGACAAGGCGGCAAGGAGCTTGTGTCATTAATAAGGGATGTGCGCGACACCAATAAAGACGTGCAGAAAAGGCTGGCTACGATCGAGACCGAACTCACCAGGACACTGGGACAGGCGGGCCGGGGATTCTCGGAAGCCGAACAGACCGTAAAGGGGCTCCATTCGATCCTCGATACGAACGAGGACAATATAGCCTCTCTTATTTCGCATTTGAATGAAACCTCGCGACACCTGGAAGCTTTGAGCGAGGACATCAGGCTCCATCCCTGGAAAGCCGTATGGAAGACTGACGGGGCGGTTGACTCTGCCTCCGATGCGGCACAGTGGAGGGAAAAAGGTAGGATAGGGCCATATGGGAAGAAATAGCGCGTTCATTTTGGCTTGTCTCATTGTTCTTTCGGCGTGCGCATCCGGAGGAACGGACCCGTACAACCGGGCAGTCGAAGATTACTGCATGGGGCACTTGAGCGAATCCGTCGAATCTTACAAGCAGGCCATTATCCTCAATCCGTCCGACCCGCGGCCTGAATTCAACCTGGCCGTGATTTACCAGGACCAGGGAAAACTTGAGGAAGCCGAAAGGCTTTACAGGACAATTGTAGAGCATAATCCAGGGTTTGCGCCGGCATGGTCCAATCTTGCATCCATCCAGGAAAAACGGGGGCAGGCCGATGAGGCCGAAAAGTCCCACCGGCGGGCTCTGGAGGCGGATCGGGATGGTTGCGCGGCGGCAAGCCAGTTCGGCTATTTCCTGCTGAGGGCCCAACGCAGGGATGAGGCGGAGGCGGTCTTCGAGCATTCCTTAGAAAAGGATTCCCGTTGCGCAAACGGTTGGTTTGGCCTCGGGCTGATTGCCGAGGCAAAAGGCGATCTCCGAACGGCCCTGCGGAGCTACGATAATGCATTGATCTATAATCCATCCGATCTGGAAGCCTGCCTGCGGTCAGCCCAAATCATGATTTCCCAGGGTGAGAGGGGCCGTGCGGTTGGTCTGCTTCAAAAGGCGGCCGGCCTGGACCCTGCCAGGGGTGATATAAACTTGCTTCTCGGCAAATTGCTCATGGATGAGGGTAAATTAAAAGATGCGGAAAAGGCCCTTGAGCTGGCCAGGAAGACCGGAGCGCCATCGGCCGAATGCGACCGGGAACTGAGCATAGTCTACGGGAAACTCTGCGAGGAAGCCGCCGCCAAAACCAGGTGAGGTTTGACGGGT
>JBELAB010000124.1:0-7619 GCA_049509275.1 Syntrophobacteraceae bacterium
CGCACTCTTCTCTCAGGATACGAATGAGCTCAGGCGAAGGCCGTTCCGTCTCGTAGATATCGGAGGCGACCTTCAGGTCCCAACCCGTGTTTTCCTTGACCTGTGCCACGGTGGCGCCGGGGTGATAGGAGGCAAGATACATTTCCCTGGTCTCGGGATCGAAGCGGAGGATACCCAGGGTGGAGATGACCACACTGGGACCGTTTCCGTAGAATCCGTACTTTTCCCGTTCCCTGCCGCCCCCGAAGTAGCCGGGGGTGCTTACGAAATCCACCTTTTCGGGGAAGCGCTGCTTCTGGTGCAGCATCATCACGATGGTACGCCTGCACCCGGCTCCGATGTCATTGGCCCCGCCGCTTCCCGCAAAGCGGACCTTGGGTTTCCGGTAATCTCCGATGACGTGGGTGTTGATATTGCCGTACTTGTCGATCTGGGCGCCGCCCAGGAACCCCACATCGACTTCGCCGGCGTGAACAATCCCGAGGCCCTCCATGAGGCCGCCCTGCATGGCCGATCCCGGCACGAGCACCGAGTCGGCAACCGAAAAGGGTGTCACGATGGGCTTGCAGTCGATGGCGCCCGACTCATAGATGGCTACCATGTTGGGTGCGTGGGTCTTCTGGGCAAGAAAGGCCCCCAGCAGGGGAAGTCCGGTCCCGATGACGACCTTTTCACCATCTTTTATTTCTCTGGCTGCGGCGACGGCCATCATTTCCTGCATTGTGAATTTGGTATAGTCGCTTCTCATGGTCGGACCTCCTTAGAACCCGTAGTTGACCGAGGTGGACATCATGTCCTTCGCTTTCAGGCCGAGGAACTTCTTCATGCCGAAGGTATCCGTGTATTTTTTCAAATACTCGTCGCGGTCTGCGACACCGTACACCCACTCATCCATATACTTCTTCCAGCCGTCTTCGGTCACGGACTCTCGGATGTACTTGAAGATGAAGTCCCGGTCTACGTCATAGTAACCCTGACAATGCTTCGGGTGGGCCCCGAAGGGGGCATGAACAACAGCCGCCACCTTGTAACCGGGCACGATCGTCCTGTTGGGGTCCCGTCCGATTTGCTCGCGCGTAACGATCTCCTCACAGGACACGATGACCTTCTTGCTGGCCCTCATGCTCCAGGGCATGTCGCCCCAGATGCCCCACATCTGGCTGTTCCCCTCCTCGTCGGCACGCTGGCAGTGGAAATAACCCACATCCGGGTTCAGCGCCGGCACAAGCACGTGCTCATGCCCTGAGCCGAAGGGGTCTTTCATCAGGATGGCTTTCTTTTCCCCATGCCAGGCCCGGTAATTCATCATGTCGCTGCCCTTCATGGAGTGTATGGGCATGTAGGGGATGCCAAGAGAACCGGCAAGGTAGCGGGCCATGACAGCGAAGTTCGTGTAATCCTCCATTTCAATCTTGTGGGGGATCTCTTTTTCCATCGCTCTCCGGAAGCAGTAAAGCGGACCGAAAACCTCCATCCATACATAGGAGGATATGATGCGATCCACGCATCCCGCGCCGATCATCTGGTCGGCATGCTCGTTAAAGCTGGGTTGACATATCGTGAGGCGCGCTTTCTTTTGGCGGATTATCTCGTGCGTGATTGCATAGGGAACCGAGTGAAAAAATCCTCCAACGGCGACCGTCACCCCGTCAGAAATGAATTCAGATACCGCCTCCTGCGCTGTCATGACTTTAGATTTTTTCACGAGTGGCACTCCTCCGTCTCCTTGCCCTTTAAGAGCATCTTTACCTGTTTTTATTGTTGTTGTTCATAAGTGTGTTTTACGAGGGATAAAAACCGAACAAACGCCGCGCACCAATGGCTAGCAATAGTAATGCCAGGCGTCACTTGTACCTAACTATAGGTTTTCATTTTAATTATCCATTTTGTGATGCCATGTGAAGAATTGCCCGGATTTTAGGAAAAGATGAAAAGAGAAATCATCGGCAGCATCGAAGTGCAGGAAAAGTGAATATTTGGTTTATTCTGAATCGGAATTGATCAAATGAAGAAATTGTCATCATTTCGTTAAACCGCAAAGTAATCTGAAAAGAACACCCTCGATCTAACTGAAACTCTTGATTTTCGTTAAAGAGGGCGGTTTTCTTTGGTCAAGGAGGAACTGGAGGTAGAGGTGCTCTCTTTTCCACGTTTTGTCTGGACCTTTAATCGAGAGGGGGATGCCGCCCCGGCAGGAAGCTTCAGAGACCGGCCGGTCACGAGCGGCTGCGAAGGCTTCATGCCGTTTAGAGCAGCCAGAGCGGTTACGGAACATTTGTGCCTCTTGGCAATGCCGGACAATGTATCCCCGGATTTTACCCTGTAAGAAATGAAAGCAGATGATTTCGGCACTGCGTTGGCCTTGCCCGCAGGTTTTTCCTCGCGCTGGAGGTCTCTGGCAATGGCTGTCAGAAGATCGTCCCCTGTTCCGATTGGTAGGCGAAGCTCATATTTGGAGGATCCGGGCGGCGTGATAGATCGGTACAACTCGGGATTTCTGCTTTGCAGGATCTCTTCGGGAATCCCGATCTGTTTGCCTACCCAGGAGAGCTTCAATCCTCCCGGAACAGAGACGGTTTCCTGCAGTGCGATGAGGTGTTCGGAGTCCAGGCGAAAACCGTAGAGATCGGGGTTTCTTATGATCTTTACAGCGGCAAATACTTTGGGGACGTAATCGCGCGTTTCGGCCGGCAGGTAGCCATTTTCCATCAGGTCCCAAAAAGTTTTGAGGCCACTTTTATCGAGCGCCCCTTGAACGGCGTTTTCGCCCGCATTATAGGCTGCAAGCGCCAAAGACCACGATCCAAACTGATTGTAGAGCAACGCAAGGTAATTGGCGGCAGCTTTCGCAGCTTTCACGGGATGGAGTCTCTCGTCGACCCAGTTGTTTTGCTCCAGGCCAAACCGGCTTCCCGTTTTCGGAACGATCTGCCATATTCCTGCCGCGTTGGCGTGCGAACGTGCAGCAGGGGAAAAACCGCTCTCGATCAATGCGACATAAACCAAGTCTTTTGGCAGCCCCTTGCGCACGAAAATTTCTTGAGCAGGCATCGCATGGAAACGGGCACGATCGAGCTGCGTTTGAAAACTGCTATGAGATTTCTCGGAAAACCACGTTGCCCAGGTATCGACGGCCGGATGATCCGGGATGAGCAGATCGCATTTTGGAGCGGGTTTCTCGAAAAATGCCGTTCTGGAGTGCAAAAACCGCCAGGCTGGATAGATAAAGACCTTTTGCTGAGAATAAAAAGCGTAACTCCCCACAAGAAGCGCAAGGGTCCCCAGTTCGATCCATAATTGCAGTCTCTTAATGCGTTTTTTCTTATTGCGGGGCATCAAAAGGTCCCCATAAGATCTCGAGAAACCAAATTATAACCGGGACAACTGTTTCCCTTTCCCATCCCCCGGATCTGAGAGCCTTTAAGTTGGACCGGACTATAGAACAGATGCTGAAATTTCACCAGCTTCTTCTGTTCCCGGGCTTAGGGGACAACTTGGTCTTATTGACTTATAACTTGCATGTTCGATTGGCAAATCGTATGATTTTGAGGTCTTACGGGCAGTGATGGGCGAATTGCGAACCCCTTTTTGAGAAAGCATCGAAATAGATGGAAGGAGAACGAATTGAATAGACTGGTGGCTGTTCTAGCGGGAATTATGCTGGTTGTCCTTGCAGGATGCAATGCCGAAGCGCCCAAAATCGGCGTGGTGGACGTGGTCAGAGTTATAAATGAATCGAATGCAGGAAAGAAGGCGAACGCAGAACTCGATGCACTGGTCAAGGCAAAACAGGCCGAACTCAAAAGGAAGGCCGATGCTGTCGAAAAGCTGAAAAAAGGCATTGAAAAAGAACAAGCGGCGACAAGGAAGGCCGAAGAGGAAAAACTCGGGAAGGCCAACTCCGAGTATCAGAAACTGGTGAGCGCATCGGATGCGGAGGTCCAGAAAAGAGCAGCCCAACTAAAGAGCATGATCCTGGAAGATCTAAAAAAGGTCCTGGGCGCCATCGGCCGGGAAGAGAAATTCCTGTTGATTCTCACGACCGATAATATGGCCTATTTTCAGAAAACGATCGATATCACGGACAGGGTCGTCAAAAAATATAACGAATCAACCGAGAGCAAATAGAGATACATCGTAAGCGTGGGCTAAGAGTAATGAAAGGATTCAAATTCCTGCTTTTTGCAGCCGTACTCGCAGTATTCGCCGCCCTTGCTCATGCCGGTTTCGATGAGGGTATGGCTGCCTATGGCAGAGGCGATTATGCCGGGGCTTATAAACGGTTTAAGCCTTTGGCGGAGCAGGGAGATGCAGTCGCGCAATTCTATCTGGGAGTAATGTACGACTTTGGCAGGGGCGTATCACGGGACTGTATTCAAGCTGTGAAGTGGTACCGCAGGGCGGCTGAGCAGGGATATGACGAAGCGCAGTTTGAATTGGGCTGGGCGTACGCCGACGGCAATGGTGTGCCGCAGGATTATACCGAGGCCGTCAAATGGTTCCGCAAGGCGGCCGAGCAGGGATTCCCTCCTGCGCAGCGTCAACTGGGAGAGCTTTACGCCAACGGTCAGGGCGTATCGCGGGACCATGTTCAAGCTGTGAAGTGGTACCGCAAGGCGGCTGAGCAGGGAGATGACGAAGCACAATTTGAATTGGGCTGGGCGTACGCCGACGGTAACAGTGTGCCGCAGGATTTCATACAGGCGTATATGTGGTTTTATCTGGCGGCGGCACACGAAAATGATACGTATGCAGAAGATTATGCAGATGATTTCAGAAACAGTCTCGCCGAGAAAATGACGCCTGCCCAGATCGCTGAGGCGCAGCGCCTGGCCAGGGAGTGGAAGCCGAAAGGCCGGGATTAGGCTTTCCTGCCCGGCTTGTTTAACACCTCATACCCAAATGCCCTTCATTTAAACACGGCCCCTCTACCACCGCACAAAAGCTTCTTACAGCAATGATTTAGAGGCCGAAAACGGCCTGAGGATTGAGTGGAGGGTGAAGAGTGAGCAGTTAAAAATAACTCCTCTTGGTTCTATCGCTTCGCGAGGGGATGTTAGCTTGGTACGACCCCGTTGCTTTTACGGCCCCGCAAAAGCAACCTTTGAATTGTGCCCGGACCTAAATTGACAAGGGTCGGGAACGATGATTACGCTTTTTGTAAGTCCGTTCTGAATAAGTTTGAGTTTATGCATCAAAGACAAAATAGGAGAATAGGAGATGAAACACTCAAGAGTTTTGACTACGATTTGTTTGCTGGCTGTGAGTTTTTTTGCTTTTTCTCCTGAGCTGGTGTTTTCGGCGGAAGGAAAATTACCCTGGGACGCAACAGTCGAACTGACAGCCGGGTCCGTGGCGGCTGGTGTCGGCGTGAACTGGGGCAGCGGCGTTCTGAACTATAATGGAAAGGAGTACAAATTCAAAATCGATGGGCTGAGCGTGGGAAGCGTAGGCATTCAGAATGCGAAAGCTCGGGGTAAGGTGTTCTATCTGAAGAATGTGGCCGACTTTGCCGGGAGCTACGGAGCCTTAGCCGTCGGGCTGACGGTAGGCGGGGGCACTGGATCCAAGACCATGCAAAACGAGAAGGGGGTCGTGATGGATCTCGTCTCAACCAACGAGGGAGTCGACTTTACACTGGGAGCTCAGGGCGTGAGAATCACGCTTGAATAGGGCGATAATACGGTTTACAAACCCAACAGAATAATCGGTGAGCCTGGCCCCTTTATCCTAAAGGGGCACAGGACATCGGCGACGCGATGTGGTAGGTTGATGCCACACGAGAGACAATAACAAAGAACAAAGGGGTCGGGCCGTTGGGAGTTGGGCTGTTGGGGGTATTTGTCATGACGGTCCGAAAAAGATCCTGACCGGCGGTTGCATGAGAACCGCGTGAGCATGAACCGGAGGAGCTTCTATGGATAAACCCTTTGTCGCTGAGAACGCTCGAGAGCTTAAAAGACTTCGTTCTCTTGTCGAACGCTTGTCCGACGATGAGCTAAGCCTCCCTTTGGGCAGTGATTGGACCGTTTCAGTCGCCTTGGCTCATCTCGCCTTTTGGGATCAGAGGTCATTGGTTCTGATACGCAAATGGAAATTGAACGGGGTTGACCCATCGCCGATCGATATCGATATCACCAACGATTCGCTGCTCCCCACTTGGCTCGCATTGCAGCCGAGGGTTTGTGCAAACCTGGCGGTTTCAGCCGCTGAAGCAATAGACAGCGAGCTTGCAATATCTTCCCTGGATTTCATTTCCGAAGTTGAAAGTACGGGAGATAAGGTTCGACTCTACCGGTCCATACATCGTAAGACGCATCTTGACCAGATAGAAGAGTCTCTTAAAAAGACGCATGAAGCCCAATAATGCCCATTATAAACGCTTATAAGCAGAAACTATGTTGAGACACCATGGAGGGCGGATTCGAGAAAAAAGAAAAGTGCCGCAGGACTTCCTTTTGATCCCAACCCCTTGGTGATAGATCTCCTTGAGATGTATTTCATTGAATTGCCTGTCAAGTCTTCCCCATTTCTCACAGTGCTGCTCAAAAATCATCCCCAGCGTTTTTGTTCATAGCTCCCCGTCGGACTCCGGGTGGCACAAGAGTGGCGCAAAATTAGATTTTGAACAGGTTCCCCAAGGGCCATCGCCGGTAGACTGGTGCCTGGGGCGGGAATCGAACCCGCACGGCGACAAGCGCCAAGGGATTTTAAGTCCCTTGTGTCTACCAATTCCACCACCCAGGCATATCAAGCAACATCGGTAAGCTACCCTGGTTTCCGTCCGGTATTTCCGGATAGACCTCACTTACCCCTGCGCCGAGGCGAAAGGGGCTTCTTCCCATGATCCCGGCCGAAACTTCTACCATAATTGGCATCGGTAGTCAAAGAGGGGGAAGTGGGAAGTACAGTGAACGGTGAACAGTGAGCAGTGAACAGGAAAAACAAAAGGAAATAACTCCTCATGGTTCTATCGCTACGCGAGGAATAGTGAACAGAAAAAGCAAAAGAAAAAATTCTTCTTGGTTCCATCGCTACGCGAGGAAGCGAGAGGCGTGAAAGGGGAAGCGAGGAGCTTTTGCTCCTTGCTCCCTGCTTCTCGCTTCCTGCTTCTTGCTTCCTGCTCCTTGCTTCTCGCTCCCTGCATTTTAACCCAGGCCGTTGACATGAATTAAAACTGCCTTTACGTTTTTCTTAAAGAGTTTTGTAGCGCGTTCTCGGGTGGTTGTTGAATTTAGAAGAATGACTATTTGGATTTTCAGGAGATAGAAATGAGCAAAAAACTGATTGTTGCATTGGCGCTTTCGCTGGTCCTGGTCAGCGGCGGCTTTTTCAGCGCGCAGGCGGATTGTTGCTTCAATCCCTGCGGCTGGCATGTAAACTTAAATCCCTGTAACTGGCACTTAAATACTTGCGGCTGGCACTTTCCCTCTTGCTTTAGTTCTTGCAGCCCTTGCGCAAGAGACTCGGACAGGCCGAACCTAAACCAACCGCCAATTTCTAATGACAGAAATATGGACAAAGGACGGTATTGAGAAACCACAACGCCGGGCCGGATAACGACTTTACGGACTATTACGGGCAAGACGGGGCGCCCAATCCAAACGCGTATAAGTGAG
>JBELAB010000125.1:0-7537 GCA_049509275.1 Syntrophobacteraceae bacterium
ACCCTGGAACGGGAAATCAGGCCGGCCCTGAAGCACGACGGCGGCGACATCGAACTGGTGGACGTGGTGGGTAATCGCGTGCTGGTTGCAACGCGCGGCGCATGCGCATCCTGCCAGGCATCCGACCAGACGTTGAAGAATTTCGTCGAGGCGAAACTGCGTGAGCTGGTCTGGCCGGAGCTTGTGGTTGAGGAGGTATCGGCGTGAAACCTATATATCTGGATAACAATGCGACGACCCAGGTGGCCCCGGAAGTACTGGAAGCAATGCTCCCATATTTCGATCAACTCTATGGAAATCCTTCGAGCATGCACTCCTTCGGGGGCCAGGTAATGCAAGAGGTAAGAAAAGCGCGCGAGCAACTCGCCGCTCTTCTGGGCGCATCTCCTCAGGAGATCATCTTTACGAGCTGCGGCACCGAGAGCGACAACGCGGCTATCCGCTCGGCCCTTGCAACCTCCCCGGACAAAAAGCATATCGTGACAAGCAGGGTCGAGCACCCGGCGGTGCGCGCCCTTTGCGCTCATCTGGCCACCCAGGGATACCGGGTAACCGAATTGCCGGTGGATGGCGAAGGGCGGCTCGATATGCAGCAGTATGGACGGGCCCTGACCCCGGACACGGCAATCGTGAGCCTCATGTGGGCAAACAACGAAACAGGGGTGATTTTCCCCATCGAGAAGGCAGCGCAAATGGCCCGAGAGCGCCGTATCCTTTTCCATACCGACGCGGTTCAGGCGGTCGGAAAAATTCCCATCAATTTGGCTGATATCCCCATCGACATGCTTTCTCTCTCCGGACACAAGCTGCATGCCCCCAAAGGAATAGGCGTGCTCTATGTACGCAAGGGCACCAAGTTTTCACCCTTCCTTGTAGGCGGTCATCAGGAACGTGGGAGGCGCGGGGGGACCGAAGCCACCCCGAGCATAATAGGACTGGGAGTCGCCGCTGAGCTTGCGCAAAAAAAAATGGATATTGAAAATACCTTCGTCAAGGGCCTGCGCGACAGGCTCGAAAACACTATCCTCAATACCGTCTCCAGTACGAAGGTAAACGGCGACAGGGAGAATCGGCTGCCTAACACCACCAACATCAGCTTTGAATTTGTGGAAGGCGAAGGCATCCTGCTCATGATGGACGAGTTCGGCATTTGCGCCTCGTCGGGGTCGGCCTGCACCTCAGGGTCGCTCCAGCCTTCCCACGTTCTGCGGGCAATGGGGGTCCCCTTTACCATGGCGCACGGATCGATCAGGTTCAGCCTTAGCGTGTACAACACGGATGAGGAAATAGATTTCGTCATCGAGAAATTGCCTCCCATAATCGACACGCTAAGGAACATGTCACCCTATTGGAAAACGGGCGCTCAGGTCTGCAGGGAGGCATGACTCCGGCGAAAAAATATTTTCCCCAAGGCCGGCTCGCTTATATTTAAGAGAACCGGCTGTTTTTTTGGGGGACTGGAACATGATTTGCCGGTACGCGAATTTTAAATCGAACGTAAACCGCTCGCGCCCGGCCCAGTTGACAAGGGCGGAATACAACCATTTGCGGACCAAATCTTATCCAGCTTGCGGCAAATCGCTCTTCTTTTAGGTCAAAAAAGTAGGTCAAAAAACTGGAGGTAGGACCATGGAAGACAAACTTATTTTCGACCATTGCCGGACCGAGATTGCGACGGAACGACATTTTCGGGAGGAGATTCCCGGGATTGTCGAAAAACTGGTCGATTCTTGCTTGAACGGTGCGTCCTTTGACCACGTGGGACCCGAACCGATTCCGTCGAGAGAGGCCGTTGTGGACATCGTGGACCGAGTGAGAAGGCTTCTGTATCCGGGATATTTCGTCAGGGGACGGATCGAGAAGTTCAATCTTGCCTACTATTTCGGCCAGGAGGCAACGGCGCTCTTCGAACTCATGTCGGAGCAAACAGCTTTGGCCCTGCGCCACGACTGCATACGTCACGACCTGCCCTGTGTTGCGTGTGATGAACTCGGTCAGGCGGCGACAATCAAGTTCATGCAGGACCTGCCTTCACTACGGCTCCAGCTTGCAAGCGACGTGCGTGCCGCATACCAGGGCGATCCTGCCGCCAAGAGCTTCGATGAGATAATCTTCTGCTATCCCGGCCTTTTTGCCGTATCAGTCTATAGAATGGCCCACCATCTATGGGAGCAGCAAATTCCCTTTATTCCCCGCATCATGACCGAATATGCCCACAGCGTGACGGGAATCGACATCCACCCCGGCGCCCATATCGGAGAGAGCTTCTTTATGGATCACGGAACCGGCGTCGTCGTTGGCGAGACAACTGAGATCGGGGACCGCGTGAGACTCTACCAGGGAGTGACCCTCGGGGCGCTTTCACTCCCGCGCGATGCCGGTGAGCAGCTAAGGGACAAGAAACGGCACCCAACCATCCAGGACGATGTTATCATCTATTCAGGAGCAACAATACTTGGCGGAAATACCGTTATCGGGGCAAGATCGATAATCGGCGGTAATGTCTGGATTACCGAATCCGTTCCGCCGGACACCCGCATACTCCTGAAGAAACCCGAGCTTATCTATGCGGGGCAAATAGAGACAGAGTAAAGCGCCCAACAAACGGATCTTTGGCAGGCCCTAAAGGCGCTCAGTGCAGAAAGGGCAGCGCAAAGATCTGCAGATATCCGTTTGCGCACATGACGCCGCCGAGTAACGCCGCCGCGATGGAGAAACCGAATACTGCGGGGCTGGCTGCGATTATCGACACCGAGGCCATGACAATGGCTATCTGAAGGAGCACTTCCCCGTATTCGAAGTAGGGGTCCTTGGACCTGTTTATGTCCCGTTCTTTTTCCAGTTTCCTGGCTTCCTGCTCGATTTCCTTCTTATCATTTGCAAACTTCGATTCCTCCCTGGCAAGAGCTTCTATGGAGGCCCTGACCTTTTCCGCCGACCCGGTGCTGAGAGACTGAGACAGCAGGTCCAGTTCGCTTTCGAGTATCAATTTTTGACTTTTGTACAGGTGCTCCCGGATCGATTTCGCCTGGTAGTAAGCCCACTGGTCCGATGCCTGCTGCTGGGCAAGGAGCATTTCTTTCATTGTGTGGTTTCCGCCAAGTGCGGCTAAAGCCAGAACCACCGCAAAAACCGCAGTGACCAGCGCCACCCCCCTGGTAAATTTCTTCTCCTTGATTTCTTCGAGTTCCTTCAGATTTGGCAGTTCCACTTCAGCCATTTTACATGCCTCGCTTGTGTTTTATTAATTGCCTCTAAATCCGCCTCTACGTCATTATAAATTAGGCTTTGTTCCGGTTTATTCAATGCCGGGTTCCGTTGATAATGCAAAAGGCTTCATCAGGGGATCAATAATGCCTTCGCATGATCGGGTGATTAGAGTTGTTGGAGGGGCCATGCCCGCGAAGTTCGATTTGAATGGCGGTTTGCTTAAAAAAGGAGCGGCTGGAACGGCGCCACAATGAAGCGGAAAATCCTCGAATACCTTATATGCCCGGCTTGCCTGCCCGAAGAGAATCCGTTGCGCCTGGGGCATTCTCAAAGCTCGGGGGGTGAGATAAGCGAGGGCGTGCTACAGTGCGGCTGCTGCAAGCAGGCATACCTGATAAAAAGAGGGGTCGCCGCCCTGGTGGCCGATCGTGGTTGCTTGAGCGGGGAAGGCTTGCGCTATGAGGCGCCTGAGCTTCTTTCAGCCTACCTCTGGAGCCATTACGCCGATCTTTTCAAAGACCCTGAGGCAACCGGAGCTTACTCCGAATGGGCCGGGCAGATCTCGCCGGTCGCCGGGGCAGCCCTTGACGCAGGCTGCGCCGCTGGAAGGTTTTGTTTTGAGATGTCGCTCAAGTGCGACCTGGTGATTGGGGTCGATCTTTCCGAGAGTTTTATATCCATGGCCAGGCGGATCATGGAGCAACGTGAAATGAATTTTCGCCTCAAGCAGGAAGGCCGCATTCACTCGGAAAAGGCCTTCGTTTTACCTGCTCAATGGGACTCGAGCAAGGTGGAATTCATAGTGGCCGATGCCGGAGCGCTCCCGTTTCGCGCGGGGGCATTTAGCTGTGTCGCTTCTCTTAACTTGATAGACAAAATCCCCCACCCGCTTGAACACCTGGGTGAGTCAAGCCGCGTCGCTCGCCCCAATGAGGCTCAGTTGCTCATATCTGACCCGTTTTCATGGTCCGAGGCGGTATGCGCCCCCGACAGGTGGCTTGGTGGCGCGCCCGACGGCAGATTTGCCGGGGCCGGGATAGACAACATTGCATGCCTGCTCTCCGGTGAGAACCGGCCCGGGGTCCCTGCGTGGGAAATCGTCCGCAGGGGAGCGGTGTGGTGGAAAATCCGTAACCACACAAACCATTTCGAGCTTATCCGAAGCCTGTTCATAAAGGCGGAACGGTAAGAGAAGCATTGATTTTGGCAAGTAGTGATTAGTGAATAGCAGGCAAAGAAGATTTTTCTTTTCCAGTCACGAGTCACTATTTACCAGTCACTGCTTTAATGGAGGATTGTTTTATGCTGGACTTTGATTTTCTGGCCGGCGTTGTCAGGGAGGCCGGTAAGGCTATCATGGAAGTCTATGACACGGATTTCGAGGTGGAACGCAAAGACGACCAGTCCCCGCTCACGCTCGCCGACAAGCGTTCGCACAACATAATCCTTGATCGGCTGCGGCGGCGCTACCCTGATATTCCCGTTCTTTCCGAAGAAGGAAAACAGGTCCCATTCGAAACCAGGAGGAATTGGGACCGGTTCTGGCTTGTCGATCCGCTTGACGGAACAAAGGAGTTCGTCAAACGAAACGGCGAATTCACTGTTAATATAGCCCTGGTGGAGGATCGTACGCCTGTTGTTGGAATAATCCATATCCCGGTCACAGGCCGGCTCGTTATGGCGGACGTGCGCAAAGGCTGTTGGGAAATAACCGGCGGAGGGAACACGAGGCTCAAAGTGGCGCAAGTATCCACCAAAGAGCCTGTGCGGGTCGTGAGAAGCCGCTCTCATCCGGCCCGGGGGTTGCATGATTTTCTGTCGCTGATCCCTTCCTATCGGATCATAAACCGGGGGAGCGCCCTCAAGTTCTGCGCCGTAGCCGGGGGAGAAGCCGATTTTTACCCGAGGTTCGGCCCTACCTGGGAATGGGACACTGCGGCGGGCCAGGCGATCGTCACCGCCGCAGGGGGAATCATGCTCGACTTGTCCGGCAAGCCCTTTGTCTATAACAAGGAGAATTTGCTCAACGGTCCGTTTATAGTATCTTCGAGTATGGAATGGCTAAGAGAAACCGGGATCCTGGAAATGGCCTCGAAGTTGTCTTTGCAGGCCAGCCGATGACCGAGAGGCCGGGAGCAGAGTAAACCCCTCATGCTCCCCTGCACTGCGGAATACCGCCGGCCCCCTCGGGTAAGCGGCTGTTAAGAGCTTGTATCAACAACCTAAAATGCGGAAGGTCCATAAGAGTGCCGGGGTTCAGTTCGGCCAAAACCTGGAAAGACCTTTTCCCCTTACGATAAGCCTTATTCGAGCCACAACTGTGTGTAGCCTTTTCGAGCGCCAGTTGCACGTCAGATCTCGATCTCTGTTCCAAGCCGTCCACCGGCAGAAGAGCGCTTATCTGAAGCCCGGCTCCGAAGACTTTGCGCAGGACCTGCCTGTCTGACATTATCCACGTCTCCATGCAGGTGACCATCATTTGCGCCGGATCGTCATCTGTACCGTGAGGACGCATCCAGCCATCGCGCGATTGCAGATGGTTCCAGGCGGCTGCCGAGCCATCGGAAAGTTCATTTTGAGGGTCCACGGGGTCTTCGCTGTCAACGAGTAGTATTGGATGGAAGCCCTGCCCCTTGCCAATGGCTTTCCGGAACATATCAAATGCATGTTGCCGCCCTCCGCAGGCTACTATGCCTGGCATTCGACCTTTGAAGCCGGCTTTTCCGATAAGTTTGCTGAACCCTTCGCGGCAGCGGACATGCAGCTCCTTACTGTCGCCGCCCCCCTCTACATAGATGCCTACTTTCACCACCGGGTACCTCCCAACTCACCTCGCGTCCAAAGTTCGCCAAGACGGTATTGTTTCAGCCAGGCGGAAAGCATCTTTTTATTGAGGCGTTCCATCGTGGTCTGACCCGAATGCTTTTCGCAAATAATTACCGCCTCGGGCCTTTCGCTCATTGCATCGACCAGAATGTCCGAATGGGTCGTGACAATCAGTTGGGTACGCTGGGAAGCATCGACAAGCCGGTCGGCTAATTTGGGAAGTATATCGGGATGAAGCCCGAGCTCCGACTCTTCGATACAGACCAGCGGGGGCGGGTCCGGGTCGCACAGGATAGCCAGAAGGCATAGATAGCGAAGAGTTCCATCGGAGAGCCTGGTAGCAGGGATAACGAAATCGCCCTCGGTGAAGAATACCTGAACGGTCCCGCCTTCTACACTTATGTCGAAGTCGCAAAATTCCTCATATAGATCACGCAAGCCCTCGAGGATCGCATTTTTCGCCTTTGGTATCCTGCGGAGTCTGTTCAAAAAAAGACCCAGGTTCGAAAAATCCTCTTCAAGACGGTCATTTCGCATGTCTGCCTTTTGCGGTTCGCGAAAAATCGTTTTGCGCCCAAAGGTCCACTCTCTGTAGATTCTGATTTTTTCATAGAAAGAGGCCAGATAAAAGAGTTCAGGGTAGGTATCTGCGTCTCGCCTTTGCGCAAGAATAGACTTATCGGGCTCGACTGTCTCGCGCGCCAACTCGCGTTTTCCGGCCGCAGTGTTAAGCACAGGGCGCCCATGAGAGTAACGATAATAAAAGGAAGGTTTAGCATACACTGGCTTCTCGTTTTCGATTCGCTCATCATGCAGGCTAAAGCCCTGTTTCTCATAACGAAACTCCAACGCGTGCCTGAGGGGCTGCGGCCCCTTGCGATAATTCATGACCGCGCTAATCGATGCCGCCTCTTTGGATGCTCCCTGCCAAATCCATTCGTATACCCCGCCGTTTTCGCGGATAAACGCACGCAAATCGGCAGGACTCGATCGGAGTAGAGCAAATGCCTCAATAAAATTTGATTTTCCTGAACCATTGGGACCGATTAATACATTCAGGTTTTCAAGCCCGATGTTTAATCCTTGAGGTCCAAACGAGAGGATATTGCGAAGTGATACTTCCTTAACTGCAATGGGCATCCATTCCTCCTGCAATTATGGCGATCCCACGTTTGATAAGCCCTCAATTTAGCATAGCCGGGTTCAGAGGCAAGAATAAATGGAAAATGACGTGTGGAGCAGGTAAGCAGGCGAATGACCGGAAACATCGGATAAGAGACCGGCAGTTTCCGATTTGGAAAGGAGGCATTTTTCGTCCTGGCAAGGAAATCAAGGGGTTGCGCGGAGGCGTACATCGGTACGCCGCACAAGAAACCACGAAGATTGACACCGCCAGGGCGGAAAAGGACCCGTTCCGAATCGGAAACCAGCTATACGGCCTTCCCGACTGCAAAGCGCCTTATCTGGAAGTTCCGCACCTGGAAGTTGTTGATGTTGATCT